>DATJNE010000033.1:0-4894 GCA_035508305.1 Acidobacteriaceae bacterium
CAGGGATTGGGCCGCGATCCTGACGCCATCTACAAACTGGCCCAGACGGTTCTGGTGCAGAACCTCGCCCTGAATCAGGCCCGCGCCCAGATCCAGCAACAGGCACAGCAGCTCCAGCAGTCTCAACTGCAGCCGCAGCCTGCGCGTGCGACCAGTTTTCTCGGCGGCCTCCTGCACCGCGACCCGGCTCCGCCGCAGCCGCAGTACCAGCAACCGCAGTATCAGCAGGTGCCATACCAGCCCGTGCCGCCACAGTATGCTCCGCCACCGCCGTCTTACGGCGAGCCTCCCAGCCCCGCCGGTAGCTTCCTGCGCTCGGCCGCCACTACGGCAGCCGGCGTCGCCGCCGGAGCCCTGGCCTTCGAGGGCATCGAATCTCTCATGCACGGATTCGGCCACGGCGGTGGAGGTTTCGGCGGAGGCGGCTTTGGCTCTGGCACACCCGGCGTCGAAGAGACGGTGATCAACAACTACTATGACGATCCGAAGCAGGCCGGCGGGTTCGAGCAGCATCACGAACACGAAGCCGCCTATGACGACCGTCCCGAGGGCCGCGCGGACCTGAAAGACGCGGACTATCAGCCCGACGATCAATCCGCGTTCGACGACTCACAGGACACCTCTTTCGACGACTCGTCAGCCGATGACCTGGGCGGGGGCGACCTCGGCGGCGGAGACGATTTGGCCTGAGGAGTCGATTACGGCTCCTTTCCGAGACTCCAAAGTGGCGATTCACCGGATCTGCAATACCCATCCGACGTGCCGCTCCTGCGCCTGAGGCACTCGGGCACTCAGTTGCCGCCTTTCAACCCGCCAAATCACCAGCGTCCGGGCGTATCACCATACTCCGCGATGCGAACGACGCCGTGCAGTGGGTTCGATCCGAAATGTTTGGCTGCATCACCCCCGAAGAGCAACGCGACGTTGGAGAAGGTGACGCTGTTCCCCCCGGTGATATCAATCGTTGCAGCCGAGGTTGCTGACCCAAAAGGAGGTGGGACAGTTCCGTTCCCCGTAACCGTGGCCGTGCCCGTTACCTGAATCCCGCCCGGTATTGTCGTAACCTCGCCGTCGGTCAAGGTGACGTGGTGCGTATGCGCGTTGCGGTCCGCAGGATTATTCAAATCCCCGCCGCCGTTCAACATTACCCCGAGATCGGAACGCTCCATGGTCAGAGCCGCAGAAAATTCGGCCTTGCCAGTCCATCTATTCACCGTCAAAGACCAATGACCGCGGACCTCCCAGGGACCACCGGTCGAAGCAGGCGTGAAGTCGTTGATGGTTCCACTAAATTCCATATGTTTCGGGGCCTGGGCGAGAGCCCCGATACCCGCTGCCAACGCCAGGATCGGTGCGATCAATACCGCCAAACGACATGCTCTGTTCCTCATGAAATACCTCCAGATCTGGGATTACGCCTTGAGACGTAGGGACACGATCAGACACGCCAGCGAGTAGATTCAAGAGGTAAGGTGCTGAATCGCGGTCCCTTCGTCGGCTTGCCGTTGAATACGGTATTTTGCCGCTGTTTGCTGCGTTACAATTCGGCTGCCCGAGGCTTGCGACATGCCGAATTCTTCTGAGAGCGCAAATGGCAAAGCGTCCACGGGAACACCGGCCCCTGAGAAACCACCTGAAGACCGTCTCGATTCATGGAAGGAAATCGCGGCCTACCTCAACCGCGATGTGACGACGGTTCAACGCTGGGAGAAGCGGGAGGGAATGCCGGTCCACCGGCATAAGCATGACCGGCTTGGCTCTGTTTATTCTTCCCGGACGGAGCTCAACGCGTGGGTGCGCGGACGGAATCTTCCAGCAGCTCAGGAGAACGGGACCGACAGCCCCTTGCCTGATTCCTCTGCACCTCTGCCCCGCCCCGGGATAGCGACCTCCCCGATCAGATGGAGGCTTGTTTTACTGCTGGTTACCGCCAGCGCCGTGCTGGCGGTTGGCGCAATCCTATGGTTTCAGAGGACGGAGTATTTCTGGCGGAATCCCATCGCCCACGCACGATTTCAGACCGTCACGGACTTCGACGGCATCGAGGAGGCCGCCACAGTCTCACGCGACGGTCATTTTGTAGCGTTTCTATCGGACCGGGACGGACAGATGGACGTCTGGGTTACGCAGGTCGGTTCGGGAGAGTTCCACAACCTGACGCGCGGGAGCGCGAAGGACCTCGTTAACCCATCGATCCGGACCCTGGGATTCTCGCCCGACGGCTCCCTGGTCACCTATTGGACTCGCAGGCAAGATGGCTCGGGTGGCAGCGATATCAGCGTCTGGGCGGTGCCAACGCTCGGCGGGCAGCCGAGGCAATACCTCGAAGGCGTGGGCGAGTACGACTGGACGCGCGATGGATCCCGGCTCGTGTACCACACGCCCGGATCCGGAGACCCGCTGTATGTGTCAGACGGCACCGTTCGACCGGCGGACCGCCCCATTTTTACGGCGCCAGCAGGGCTCCACTCTCACTTTCCGTTGTGGTCGCCTGATACGGCATTCATCTACTTCGTCCAAGGCTCCCCTCCCGACAAGCTGGACATCTGGCGCATCCCGTCAGCCGGGGGAACTCCAGAACGGATCACGTCGCACAACGGGCGCGTAACTTATCCGGTTCTATTGGACCGGCGCACGCTGATGTACCTGGCGAGCGACTCCGAGGGCGCCGGGCCCTGGCTTTATAGCATGGATGTCGAGCGCCGCATTCCCCACCGGCTTACCCCTGGCCTTGACCGATACACGTCACTGGCGGCCAGCGCTGACGGTCTCCGCCTGGTTGCCACACTCGCGAGTCCAAAGAGCACTCTTTGGCGTTTACCGATTGCTGAATCGCCAACTCAAGCGTCGGCGGCCAGTCCCATTCCTCTGACGACAGGCGCGGGGTTCTCCCCGGAACTGGGTCCGGATTATCTACTGTATGTTTCTGAGAACGGTGCAGACGAGAGTATCTGGAAGCTCTTCAGCGGAGCCAGCACCGAGTTGTGGACCGGCAAGGAAGCGCAGGTCTTTGGAGGCCCGGCCATCTCTCCCGACGGACGATATGTTGCGTTCTCGGTTCTGCAATACGGGAAGACGCTCTTGTACGTGATACAGGCCGACGGCTCGAACGCGCGGATCCTGACCGATTCGCTTGACCTGCAGGGTGCTCCAGCCTGGACACCCGACGGGCTATCCATCACGTCTGCAGTCGCTGATCACGGCGTTCCGCATCTCTTTCGCATACCGGTCGACGGTCGATCACCCGCTCCTTTTGTCCACGAATACTCAATCGATCCAGCCTGGACCCCTGATGGCCAATTCGCGGTCTATTCAGGGCCCGATATCGGCACTACGTTTTCGGTGAAGGCCGTCACGGCCGAAGGCGCACCCCATCCTCTGCGGACTCTAACCTTGACTCGCGGGGCTCGACATGTGGCCTTCTTGCCAGGAGGGCACGCCCTCTTGGTCCTGCGCGGAGAGATTCAGCATAAGGATCTCTGGCTGATTGACTTGGACACAGCCGCTGAGCGGCAACTTACCAACCTCCCTCCCGGATTCGACATTCGAGACTTCGCCCTCTCCCCGGACGGTCGTGAAGTTGTCCTCGAACGAGTTCAGGACCGCTCGGATGTGGTGCTGCTGGACCGACCGCGACAATAACCAGACCCTGCGCGATGATCGGGGTGGGGGTGGCGGAGACGACCTTGCCTGTTTAGCTGTAAGTCGATGAAATTGTGAGGAGCAGACGATGCGTGTGTTTGTGGCCGGAGCAAGTGGAGCGATTGGTGAGCCGTTGATTGCGGAGTTGTTGAAGCGCGGGCACTCGGTGGTGGGGATGACAACGAGCGAGACGCGGGCCAGGATCCTCGAAGGCCAGGGCGCCTCGGTGGCGATCGTAGATGCCTTTGATGCCGCGGCGGTGGAGGCGGCGCTGAGGCAGTCGAAGGCAGAAGTGGTGATCGATGAGCTGACCTCGCTGCCGAAAGAGCAAAGCGAGATGCCGAAGTATGCGGCGGGCGACCGAAAGCTGAGAATCGAGGGCGGGGGTAATTTGTTTCGTGCGGCGATTGCCACAGGCGTGCGACGGTATCTGCAGCAGTCGAGCGGCTTCTTTTTAAAGGCAGAGAAAGGGGCCTTGGCAGACGAGTCGTCTCCGCTGGACGTGAATGCAAGCCCGGGCGTGGCCGCAAGCTCGCGGACGTATACAGAACTGGAAACGCGGCTGTTCAGTTCCAACGCCATCGAGGGCGTGGCATTGCGATATGGATTCTTCTATGGGCCGAAGACGTGGTATCACCCTGGGGAGTCAGCGGCGAACATGGTGATGCGGCAGCAGACTCCGGTTGTGGGTATGGGTCAGGGCATTTCGTCGTTTGTGCATATCTACGATGCCGCAATTGCGACGGTGGAGGCACTCACAGCCGAAGCGGGTGTGTATAACGTGGTTGACGATGATCCTTCGCCGCAAAATTTGTGGCTTCCGGCCTTTGCAAGATTTGTGGGTGCTCCGGCGCCCCCGCACGTGAGCGAAGCGGAAGTGAAGGCAATGGCCGGGGATGATGCGGTGTATTACGCGACGCGACTGAGCGGTGCCTCGAATGCAAAAGCGAAGCGGGTTCTCGGGTGGAATCCACGACGGCTGGAGTGGCTGCAAGCTAATTGACCGCAGAGACCCAATAACACTCTCCATGAATGCCGGGGTTATCCCAGATAAAGGGTCAAAAGCCTTCGACTAACGCCGTGTAAAGTGGACAGACGAAAGCGACCTCAGACGCTCCGCGGCAGACTCCGCAGTGATATCCCGCTGCGGCATGCCCAGCATTTCAAATCCGACCATGAATTTGCGCACCGTTGCCGAACGCAGAAGCGGCGGATAGTAATGCGCGTGGAAATGCCACTCCGGATGCGCCTC
>DATJNE010000034.1:0-18080 GCA_035508305.1 Acidobacteriaceae bacterium
GGTGCGCAGGGCCTTCACAGGGTCAATGGAAGCGGCACGCCGGGCGGGGATGATGCTGGCGACGAGGGCGCAGAAGGAGAGAGTGACGATGGAGGCGGCGAGGACGACCGGGTCCCATCCTTTGACGTGGTAGAGCTGCGCGGAGATCAGGCGGGCGCAGCCGATGGAGGCGGGGATGCCGATGAGGAGGCCGATGACGATCTGCAGGAAGGCTCCGCGAAGGACGAGGCGGACGATGCCAGGGCGATCGGCGCCGAGGGCCATGCGGACGCCGATTTCGCTGGTGCGGCGCTCGACGGTGTAGGCGGTGACGCCGTAGAGGCCGATGGCGGCGAGGATAAGGGCGAGGATGCCGAACAGGCCGGTCATGCTGGCGACGGCGCGCTGCTGATCAAAGCGGGAGTCGACGGTATCGCGCAGGGACCAGATGCCGAGGAGGGTGAGGTTAGGATCGACGGCGGAGAGAACGCCGCGGACCTGGGGCTCGAGGCCCTCGATGCTGCCGCGCACCTGCAGGACAGCGCCTTCGATGTAGTGGGTGGAGTTGTCGATGCTCTGCATGATGGGGTCATCGGGATACTGGACGTGCTGGGCGAGGGGAACGAAGAAGAGGGGACGGGGCGGTTCGGTGTTGGCGGGGTCGACGTATTTGGCATTGTTGACGACGCCGACGATTTCATAGGTGCCGGAGTAGCGGGGGAGATCGAGGCCGAAGCGCTGGCCGAGGGGGTTCTCGCCGGGCTTGAAGAAGCGGTTGACGAAGGCCTGGTTCACGACGACGACCTTCTGGGTGGCGTCGGTGTCGTCGATGGAGAGAGAGCGACCGCGAAGGATATGCTGGCCGATGGTTTCGAGGTAGCCGGGATCGACGTGGTCCCAGGAGGAGCCGGAGGGCTCATTCATGCCGGGCATGCCGTGGCCCTGGCGGATGACCATTTCGCCCCAGTTGTCGGTGAGGGGGGTGTACTGGGCGAGGGCGGCGCGCTGGACGCCGGGGATGTGGGAGAGGCGATCCTGGAGATCGCGGTACATGGCATCGAGCTGGGGCTGGGAGTAGGAAGACCAGGGAGCGGCAACGCCGATGGTGATGCGGTGGTCGAGCTGGTAGCCGAAGTCCTGGTGCTGGAGATTGGAGAGAGAGCGGGTGAGGAGGCCGGCTCCGGTAAGGAGCACGACGGAGAGGGTGGCCTGCACGATGACGAGGGTTTTCTGCGACCAGGAGGCGTGATCGCGGGTGCTGCGGCTGGCGCCACGGAGAGCTTCGGCTGGATCGGCGTGGGTGGCGAGCCAGGCGGGAGCGGTTCCGAAGACGGCGCCGGTGACGAGAGAGAGAGCGAAGGCGAAAGCGAGGACGGGCAGGGAGGGCGTGGCCGGGATGGGCACGAAGTGGGCGCCGTGGAAGGCCATGGCGACGATGAGCCGGACGCCGAAGAAGGCGACGATGAGTCCGGCGGCGCCACCGATGAGGGAGAGCAGGATGCTTTCGGTGAGGGTTTGCCGGACGATGCGGCGGCGCGAGGCGCCGAGGGCGAGACGGATGGAGGTCTGGGTGCGGCGCGCGGCTCCGCGGGCGAGGAGCAGGTTGGCGATGTTGGCACAGGCGATGAGGAGAACGAGGCAGCAGACGGCGAGGAGGATGTGGAGGGAGTCGGAGTACTCCTCTTTCATCATGGCAACGCCGATGCCGGCGGGGATGACGCGGATGTTCTGTTTGGGAAGGTCGGCTTTGATGCGGGCCATCCAGTCGGCGGGCATGCCACTGTCGTCGACGAGCCAGTGGCGGAGGAGCGCGGTCATGCGGGGGCCGGTGGTGGCGGTGGAAGCGCCGGGCTGGAGACGGCCGATGACGCGGAGCCATGCCTGGAAGCGATGAAGGAGGGAGTTAGCGCCGGCGTAGAGGGGCTCCTGGTTGACGGGAATCCAGAGGTCGGGGGGATTGGCGCGGAGGGTTTCGCCGAAGTAGCCAGGCGGGGTGATGCCGATGATGGTGACGGGGTGACCGCCGATGATGAAGGTGGAACCGACGATGGAGGGATCGGAGCCGTACTGCTGCTGCCAGGTGCGGTAACTGAGCATGGCGACGGGCGAGGAGTTGGGCCGGTCGTCGGAGGGATTGATGGTGCGGCCGAGGAAAGCACCGAGGCCGAAGGTGGAGAAGTAATTGCCTGTGATGTATTCCTCGCGAAGGGGTTTGGAGGCGCGGTCGGATTCGCTGCGGCGGACGGTGAGCTGCCAGTTGCCGGCCTGGAAGGCGGCGAGGGAAGAGAACTCGGGGGTGTTCTGCTGCATGAGGCGGTAGAAGGGGTAGGAGAAGAAGCCCCAGTTGTCCTGGGTGCTGCCCTCGACGCAGCAGTCGTCGCCGGTGCCGATGCGATAGAGGCTGGAGGGATCGGCAACGGGGAGGGAGCGGAGCATGACGGTATCAATGAGGGAGAAGATAGCCGTGGTGGCACCGATGCCGAGGGCGAGGGTGAGCATGGCGGTGAGGGTGAAGACCGGGGACAGGCGCATCTGGCGCAGGGCGTAGGCGAGATCCTGGCGGAGAGTCTGCATTGGGGACAACAAGCCTCTGAAGGGCGGATACGGGGGGGAATGGGGAGCGGTTCCGCGAATGTGACGGGCTGTCACAGAGCGCAGGGCGCAGGGGTCAGAGCATAGCGTTCAGGGGTCAGCGTTCAGGGCGCAGGGGTCAGAGCGCAGCGGTCAGTGGTCAGGGCAAAGTTACAAAGCTGAGAAATGGCTTTCGTATGATGGGCACATGAGAAAGCTGTTGCTGGGCGCGGCGGTTCTGGGGTGCTGCGCGGGGATGGGAGCGGCGCAAAATCTGCCGACGGCGACGGCGACGGCCGGTACTCCGACGGTGCAGAATCTGCCACCGGCTCCGGATACGTGGCCGTGCGATCTGGACGCGCTGCTGGTTTGCATGAAACACGTGGCCGAGGACGAGAAAGGGATCGTGCTGAGCCCACTGCGCGCGCCGGTGGAGAACTATCTGTGGATTGTGCCCTTCGGGGTGGCGGCGGGGGTGGGGATCGATTACGACACGGAAGCGATCCAGGATCTGGGGGTGCATCCGTCGCGGGAGAGCAAGTTCAACACACTGTCGGACGTGGCGGGGCTGTACGCGCCGTTTGCGGCTTCGGGCGGGGGATACATTCTGGCGCGGATGAGGCAGGACGATTATCTGAAGGAGACGGCGGTGCTGTCGGCCGAGGCGATGGCGGATGCGGGGATTCTGGACGAGACGCTGAAGTATGCGCTGGACCGGGAGAACCCGCAGTTGAACAACGCGAAGGGCGGGTTCTGGCCGGGGGGGCCGAAGAGCTGGCCGAACTCGCCGTCGATGCCGTCGGAGCATGCGATGAACGTGTGGGCGTTCGCGCACGTGGTGGCAGGGCAGTATGACGGGATCGCGACGAAGGCGGTGGTGTACGGGGTCGCGAGCACGGTGTCGGTGTCGCGGGTGCTGGCGCGGCAGCATTTTCCATCGGACGTTCTGGTGGGGAGCACGTTTGGGTGGCTGATCGGGGGGTACGTGCTGCATCACCGATCGCTGGAGCACGGGAGCCTGGTGGATTTGTCGACGGTGGAGACGCCGCTGGGGAGCGGAGTGCAGGTGGGGATCCGGCTGGGGCGGGGACAGTAGGGGGCAAAGCAGCGGGCAGCGATCAGCGATCAGCGGAGTGAGGAGCGAATCGTGAGCCGTGAGCAGACGGCGTCGGCACGCAGCTCAGGCGGCGGACTGGTCGAGGCCGGCGGAGATGGCGGTGAGGGTCCGGTACTGGAAGAACATGTTCATACGCCAGCGGAGGATCATGCCGAAGGCGAGGATGAAGAAGAGGCCGCCGGTTTGCTCGACGGACATGATGCGGTCGAAGTAGCCGCGGGCGGCGAAGCGGACGGCGGCGAGGACGATGATGACGACGAGGAACATGCTGGAGCGCTTCATCATGATGACTTCGCCTTCGCGATGAAGGCGCGAAGTGCGGAGCAACGGCCAGGCGAGGAGGACGGCGCCGATAAGGAAGGCGACGAGAGCCCAGAGCCAGGGGATGCGAAAGAGGGGAACGAAGAACATGGAAAAGCCGGTGGCCATGCCGGCGGGGGGGATGAGGATTTTTTTGAGGGTGACGGGGGTTTGACCTTCACGGATGCGCCAGACGATGACGGCGATGGCGCCGAAGGCGGAGACGACCGCATACGTGAGAGGGGAAATGTGCATGGTGTACCTCAACCAGGGCGCCGCTGCGGCGGGGACGGAAGTCTCGGCGCTGGCCAGGCTGTCTGGGGAGCGTCTGTTTTCCTAGGATAGCGCAGGAAGGGGCGAGGGTCCGGGGACCGGGCCGGGAGTGGTGCGATCGCAGCGCCGTCAGAACGACTCGAGGATGTCGCCGACGGCGGCGGATGCGAATTCACGGGCGAGGCGACGGGTTGCAGCCGAGTCCTCCTGGATGAAGCTGGCGAGGTCCTGGATCTGCTCGTACTGCTGGCGGAAGAGGTAGGAGGGGTTCTGCCAGATGACCTTGCCGTGGCGGTCGACGAGCTGGAGCTTCGCTGTGATGGTGACGAGGTAGCTGGAGGTCTGGCCGGTGGTGTTGTCGTAGGTGAGGGGGATGATCTGGAAGGTGGTGATGGTTCCCTGGAGGGTAGCATCGGCGTCGGCATCTTCGCCGGAGACGATGCGCAGAGAGCTGCGGTCGGTGAATTCGCGGATGACAGCTTCCGTGAAGGCCGCCTGGGTGTGATAGGACTGCGTGTTGTTTTTGAAGGAGGGAATGGCGAGGGTGCGGACGTTGCCCGGCAGGTGCGCGGCGGAGGTGAGGGTGTGATAGCCGCAGCCGGACAAGAGCAGCATCAGGCCGGAAAAAAGAGCGAAACGCGAAGACATGCTGGAGGTATTGTCGCAGAACGACGTGATCAGGCGATCAGCGCGGCGAACAGAAAGGCCAGCTCGGGAGAGCTGGCCTGATGCAGATGGATTGAAGCGGGTTATGCGGGACTGGGGCTGCCTTCGGGCAGGCTGCCAGCGCGTCCGGGCTCGGGTTTGAGCACCTGCTGCACGTCGCTGGTCGGCGAGCCGGATCCGCCGGAGGGGCGGAGCGGCGGGAGCTCTTTGCCGTCGATGATGGCGCGAATCTCGTTGGCGTCCAGGGTCTCGCGTTCGAGCAGGGCGACAGCCAGTCTGTGCATGATGGGCTGATTGTTGTTGAGAATGTCCCAGGAGGCCTTGTAGGCTTCGTCGACGAGGCTGCGGACTTCGGCATCGATCTGCCGGGCCGTCTCTTCGGAGAAGTCACGGTGCTGGGCGATCTCGCGGCCGAGGAAGATCTGCTCTTCCTTCTTGCCGAAGGTGAGGGGGCCGAGGCGGCTCATGCCGTACTCGCAGACCATCTTGCGGGCGAGATCGGTGGCCCGTTCGATGTCATTGCCGGCACCCGTGGTCATCTGGTGGAGGAAGATCTCCTCGGCGATGCGGCCGCCCATGAGGATGGCGAGCTGGGTCTGGAGGTAGTCCCGGGTGACGGTGTGCTTGTCGTCTTCGGGGAGCTGCATGGTGACGCCGAGGGCCATCCCCCGAGGGATGATGGTGACCTTGTGGAGCGGGTCGGCGTGGTCGCGCATGGCGGCGACGAGAGCATGGCCGGCCTCGTGATAGGCGGTGACGCGCTTTTCCTCGTCGGTGAGGAGCATCGACTTGCGCTCGGCGCCCATGAGCACCTTGTCCTTGGCCTGCTCGAAATCGAGCATCAGGACCTGTTTGCGGTTGGCGCGGGCGGCGTTCAGGGCCGCTTCGTTGACCATGTTGGCGAGGTCGGCGCCGGAGAAGCCCGGTGTGCCGCGAGCCAGGACGCGAAGATCGACATCGTCGGCGATGGGAACCTTGCGGGCATGGACGCGGAGGACCTCTTCGCGGCCACGGACATCGGGACGTCCGACGACGACGCGGCGGTCGAAGCGGCCAGGGCGGAGGAGCGCGGGATCGAGGACATCGGGCCGGTTGGTGGCGGCGACGAGAATGACGCCATCGTTGGACTCGAAGCCGTCCATTTCGACGAGGAGCTGGTTGAGGGTCTGCTCGCGCTCGTCGTGGCCGCCGCCGAGGCCAGCGCCACGGTGACGTCCGACAGCATCGATTTCGTCGATAAAGATGATGCAGGGAGCGTTCTTCTTGCCCTGCTCGAAGAGGTCGCGGACGCGGCTGGCACCGACGCCGACGAACATCTCGACGAAGTCAGAGCCGGAGATGGAGAAGAACGGGACGTTGGCTTCGCCGGCGACGGCGCGGGCGAGGAGGGTTTTGCCGGTTCCGGGGGGCCCGACGAGGAGCACACCTTTGGGGATGCGGCCGCCGAGCTTCTGGAACTTCTGCGCCTCACGGAGGAACTCGATGATCTCCTTCAGCTCTTCCTTGGCTTCGTCGACGCCGGCCACATCCTTAAAGGTGACCTTTTTCTGCTGCATGGACAGCAGGCGCGCGCGGCTCTTGCCGAAGGAGAGGGCCTTGTTTCCGCCGGACTGCATCTGGCGGATCATGAAGAACCAGAGCAGGGCAATGAGGATGAGCGGGGAGAACTGGAGCAGCCAGCCCCACCAGCTGTTGCCGTCGGCGTTCTTCACGGTGATGCTGACTTTATTCTGGTCGAGGATGTCGTAGAGGTGGGAGTAGTTGGCAGGAACCACCACGTGGAAGGCGCCCTTGTCGGCGCGGAAATGTCCCCGAACCTCCTGGCCGGTGATGGTCACGTCGCCGACCTGGTTCGATTCCACATCGCCCAGGAACTGGGAGAAGGTCACTTCCTGCTCTTTGCCGCCCATCGCGCCGTTCTTCTGGAACAACTGCCAGAGGACCAGGAGGCAGGCGATGATCAGAACCCAGAACAGGATTTGTTTAACGGTCGAGTTCACCTTGGGGAAAACCTCTCTCTTTTCACTCGGTATCCCGGCCAGCCGAGTACCTGGAGTTCACCCAAAAGCCTGGCCCGAATTTCACCATCAGATTAGACGCCGCAAACCCGCCCGCGGAGTCAAAAGACGCTCAGGAAAACGAGGTCACAGATTTCCCGGCGCCGCGCCAGCCCGTGCGGATATCCCTGTATTGTACTCCGGGGTTCTGCGACTTCCATACCCCGCGCCTACCACCTGGGTGGGAGTTTTGTGCGGCTTCAGGACGGGGGCGCTGATACGATGAAGGCAGGGGATGTCTGCAAGCGCCACAACCTCTTTCCCTCCTTCAACCTCGGGCTCGGTGACGCTGCGCATTCTGCCGACGTCGCTGCAGATTTTCCTGTGCTATCTGGCGATCGGCCTGCCGATGGCGGTGCTGCCGAGCGTGGTGCACCTCGAACTTCGCTTTAACACGGTTCTGGCAGGACTGGCGGTGAGCGCCCAGTATGTCGCGACGGTTCTCAGCCGTCCGCAGGCCGGCCGGATGGCCGATTCGGCGGGGGCGCGGCGCACGGTGTTGTCCGGGCTAACCGCCTGCGGATGCTCGGGCGTTTGCCTGTTGCTGGCGGGGTGGCTGGGATTCGTGCCGCTGGCCTGTCTGGGGGCGATCCTGGTCAGCCGGCTGATCCTCGGATTTGGGGAGAGTTGGCTGGCGACGGGGTCGTGTTTGTGGGGGATCGCGCGGGTGGGCCAGGAGCACACGGCGAAAGTGATTTCGTGGAGCGGCATCTGTTCGTATGGCGGGATTGCGATCGGGGCGCCGCTGGGGGTGTGGATCCTGCACGCCTGGGGGCTGAGCGGGGTGGGCGTGGTCAGCGTGGGGATCTCGTGCCTGGGACTGCTGACGGCGTGGCCGATCGGCGAGGTGGCGGTGCCGAAGGGCGAGCCGCTGGCGTTCCGGCAGGTGCTGGGGCGGGTGTTTCCGCACGGGATGAGTCTGGCCCTGGCGACGACGGGCTTCGGCACCATCGCGTCGTTCATGGTGCTGTTTTATGCGCATCGGCACTGGCCGGATGCCGCCTTCGCCCTGACCAGCTTCGGGCTGGCGTTCGTGACAGCGCGGTTGCTGTTCGGGTCGACCATCGATCGCTGGGGCGGATTCCGTGTGGCGCTGGTATGCCTGGCGGTGGAAATTGCCGGGCTCCTGTTTTTGTGGCTGGCCTACGCTCCGGCGCCGGCGTTCGCGGGGGCGGCGCTGACAGGGTTTGGCTTCTCTCTGGTGTTCCCTGCCCTGGGGGTGGAGGCGGTGCACTGCGTGACGCCGGAGAATCGCGGGTCGGCGCTGGGTGTTTTCACGGCGTTTGCGGACTTGTCGCTGGGGCTGACGGGGCCGGTGGTGGGGCTGATCGTTGCGGGACTGGGCTACGCGCCGATCTTTCTGTTTGCGGCGCTGATGGCGGCGGTTGCGCTGGGGCTGACGCTGGCGCTGCACCTGCGGCCGGGGTACGGGCGCAGGGTCGGGTTCGTTGTGGCAGAGTGAGCTTTGCGCCTGGCGCCACGGTTGGTCATGTCCGATCAGGATTTCGACGTCATCATCGCCGGCGCGGGCGCCGCGGGGCTGATGTGCGGCATCGAGGCAGGCCAACGGGGGCGGCGCGTGCTGGTGCTGGAGCATGCGGATCGGGTGGGGAAGAAGATTCTCATCTCGGGCGGCGGGCGCTGTAACTTCACCAATCTGCATTGCAGGGCGGAAAACTTCCTTTCGGCGAATCCGCACTTTGCCAGGTCGGCGCTGGCGCGGTACACGCCGGGGGATTTCATCGCGCTGGTGGAACGGCACGGCATCCGGTATCACGAGAAGACGCTGGGGCAGCTTTTCTGCGACGACTCGGCGCAGCAGATTGTGGCGATGCTGCTGGAGGAGTGCGGGAAGGCGGGGGTCCGGGTCGTGGTGAATGCGAAGGTGCGGCGGATTGAGCGCGAGGAGGCTGGATTCGTCGTGAGTCTCGAGGAGGCGGCGTTACGCGCGCGGGCGCTGGTGATCGCGACGGGGGGGTTATCGATCGCGAAGATGGGGGCGACGGGATTCGGGTATGAGGTGGCGCGGCAATTTGGCGTTCCGATCCGCGAGCCGCGACCGGCACTGGTGCCTCTCACGCTCGGCGGTGAGGAGCATGCGCGTTTCGCCGATCTGAGCGGGGTATCGGCTGAGGTGGTCGCGTCGGTGGGCCAGCGGGGCTTTCGGGAGAAGCTGCTGTTCACACATCGCGGACTGAGCGGACCGGCGGTGCTGCAGGTTTCGTCGTACTGGAATGGGGCGGAGGCCGTGATGGTGGACTGGGCACCGGAGCAGGAGATTTTTGCGGGGTTGCGGAGGTCGCCAGCGGGACGGAATGCGGCTGCGGCGCGCGCGGCGCTGCGGAGGAAACTGCCGGCGCGACTGGGGGATCGCCTGCTGGAGGTGCTGGCGCCGATGAGCTGGACGAATCACGCGCTGGAGGAACTGGAGCGGCGGCTCCACGCGTGGGCTTTTATGCCGGTGGGGACCGAGGGGTTCGACAAGGCCGAGGTGACGGCGGGCGGTGTGGACACCGACGCGCTCTCAGCGCAGACGATGGAGTGCCGCAAGGTGCCGGGACTCTACTTCATCGGCGAAGTGGTCGACGTGACGGGACATCTGGGCGGATTCAACTTCCAGTGGGCGTGGGCGTCGGGGGCGGCCGCGGGAAGAGCGGTGTAGGTAAGCCGGCAAGTGGGGATTGCAACATGCAAAGAGCCCGCTGCCGGCCGCTCTTCAGAACCAGCGCGTCATGAGCACCTTCTGTTCGGTGTAGAACGCGACTGCGTCCTTGCCGTGGGCGTGGAGGTCGCCGAAGAACGAGTTTTTCCAGCCGGCGAAAGGAAAGAAGGCCATGGGCGCGGCGACCGTCATATTGACGCCGACCATACCGACTTCGATGCGGCTCTGATACTCGCGCGCGGCTTTGCCGCTCCTGGTGTAGATCGTGGTTGTGTTGCCGTAGTCGCAGGAGTTGACGAGGCGGATCGCGTCGTCGAGGGTATCGGCGCGGATGACGGCGAGCACGGGCCCGAAAATCTCCTCGCGCGCGACGGTGGCGGCTGGGTTCACGTGATCGAGCACCGTAGGCCCGACGAATGCGCCATCGGGATCGGCCTGGACGTCGCGTCCGTCGCAGATCGCCTTTGCGCCTTCGGCCACGCCTTTCTCGATGTAACCCACGACGCGCTTCTTCTGGTCCTGACCGACAAGCGGCCCGACGGCAACGCCGTCCTCCATGCCGTCGCCGACTTTGAGCGCCTTCGCCTTTTTGACGAGCAGGTCGAGTAGGGGCTCGGCGACTTCACCGACGGGCACCAGCACGCTGCCGGCGAGGCAACGCTGACCCGCAGCGCCAAAGGCGGAGCCCATGATGGCGTCGACGGTTTGCGGGAGGTCGGCATCGGGCATGACCACGAGGTGATTCTTCGCGCCGCCGAGGGCCTGGACGCGCTTGCCGTACGCGGCCGCTTCCTTGTAGACGATCTTTGCGACGGGCGATGAGCCGACGAAGGAAATGGCCCGGATGAGAGGATGGGCCAGCAGGGCTTCGACGACTTCGCGCCCGCCGTGGACCAGCTGCATGACGCCGGCGGGCAACCCGGCTTCCAACAGCAACTCGACAACGCGGGTGGGGGTCATGGGCACGCGCTCGGAGGGCTTGAGGATGAAGGTATTGCCGGCCGCGATGGCGAAGGGGTACATCCACAGGGGCACCATGGCGGGGAAATTGAAGGGCGTGATGCCGGCGCACACGCCGAGGGGCTGCCGGATGGTCCGGCAGTCGATGCCCTTCGCGACGTCGTTCAGGGAGTCGCCCATCATCAGCGACGGCATGCCGCAGGCGACTTCGACCATCTGGATGCCGCGCCTCACTTCGGTCATGGCATCTTCGAGGGTCTTGCCGTTCTCGCGGGTGAGAATTGTCGCAATGTCACGCACATATTTTTCGAGCAGGGCCCTGAAGCGGTAGAGGGGCTGGACGCGGTCGATGACCGGCAGCTCGCGCCACTCGAACCAGGCCTGGTACGCGGCCTTTGCGGCACGATTCACTTCCGAGGCGCCGGCATGGGGGAGCGTGGCCAGCGCGTCGCCGTTGGCGGGGTTCACGATGGGGTGATGGGGGCCGACGGGCACGGCCCACTCTCCGGCGATCCACGACAAGGTGAAGGCGGGTTTCTTCTGCGTGGAAACTGTAGGCTCGGCAACGGTGCTCATGCTTCTTCTCCTGCGAGTTCCGGGACGGGGGATGCAACGACGGCGCCGCGCATCAGGGCTACGTACAGGGCACCAGAGACGAAGAATCCCACAAACCAGGCATAGTCGTAAAGCCAGTGCAGTGCGGGCACAAAGCGGCCGACCAGGACCAGCCCCACGCCGAGGGCGAGGGCTGCCATGGCTCGGGGGTTGATGCCACCGCGGTATTCGTAGATGCCGTTGCGCATATAGAGGGATTCCATGTCGAGGCGCTTGCGGCGGATGACGAAGTAGTCGGCGACCATGATGCCGGCGACGGGACCGAGCAGGCCGGAATAGCCGATGAGCCAGCCGAAGATGTAGTTGTTGAAGCTGGCCAGCAGCTTCCACGGCATCATGGCGAGGCCAAGGAAGCCGGTGATGAGCCCGCCGGTGCGGAAGGAAATCCACTGCGGGTTGAGGTTGGAAATGTCGTTGGAGGGGGAGACGACGTTGGCCGCGACGTTGACGTTGAGGGTTGCGACGAGCAGGGCGATCATGGCGATGAAGGCGACGACGGGCTGGTGAAATTTGCCCATCAGCTCGATGGGGCTCCAGATGGCGTGGCCGAAGATGACGGCCGAGGCGGAGGTGACGGCGATGCCGATGAAGCAGTAGAGGGTCATGGCAACAGGCAAACCAAAGGCCTGGCCGACGATCTGCGCGTGCTGATTTTTCGAGTAGCGGGTGAAATCGGGAATGTTGAGGGCCAGGGTCGCCCAGTAACCGACCATCGCCGTGAGCGAAGGGAAGAAGAAGCGCAGGAACGCGCCGGTGGAATGGAAGTGGCTGGGCTCAGAGAGCATCGGGCCGAAGCCGCCGGCCTTGTGGAGGGCGAATCCGAGCAGGAGGAGGGACATGATGAGCATGAAGGGCGCGGAGAATCCCTGGAGGAAGCGGATGCTCTCGACGCCGCGCCAGACCACGACCATATTGAGCGCCCAGAAGCCGAGGAAGCAGGCCCAGACGGCCCACGGTACATGTTCGATGCCAGGCCAGACGACCAACAGCATGGAGTGAATGGCCTGGCCGCCAATCCAGGACTGGATGCCGAACCATCCGCAGGCGACGATGGCGCGGAGGATGGCGGGCAGATTTGCACCGCGCGTGCCGAAGGAGGCGCGCACGAAGACGGGAAAGGGAATGCCGTACTTCGCGCCGGCGTGGGCGTTGAGCAGCAGGGGAATCAGTACGATAAGGTTGCCGAGCAGGATGGTGGCCAGGGCCTGCTTCCAGTCCATGCCGCCCGCGATGAGGCCGGAGGCGAGCATGTAGGTGCTGACTTCCATGGACATGGAAAACCAGAGGGAGATGTAGTTGTAGGTACCCCACGTGCGATGGGCCGGCGTGGTGGGCGCCAGATCGGGGTTGTAGAGGCTTTCCTCCGGGCGGATCACTGCCAGGCGCCTCCGCGGGCGGCGCGGCGCAGATACTGACCCCGGCCGATCCTGCCGAGATACTTTCCGTTCTCGACAATCAGCTCGCCGCGCGCATAGACCTGCCTGGCGTTGCCGCGGACTTTGAATCCCTCGAACATCGAGTAATCCACGCGCATGTTGTGGGTCTTCGCGCTGATGGTGTGCTCGGCGTTCGGATCCCAGACGACGATGTCGGCGTCACTGCCGGGGGCGATGGTGCCCTTTTTCGGATACATGCCGAAGATGCGCGCCGGCGCGGCCGCGGTGATTTCGACGAAACGGTTCAGCGAGATTTTTCCGGCGTTGACGCCGTGGTGGTGGATGAGCTGCATGCGGTTCTCGATGCCCGGGCCGCCGTTGGGAATCTTCGTAAAGTCGTTCACGCCGAGGATTTTCTGATCGGCGAAGCAGAAGGGACAGTGGTCAGTGGAGACGACCTGCAGGTGATCGTCTTTGAGTCCGTCCCACAGCGCGGGCTGATTCTTTTTCTCGCGCAGCGGCGGGGTGAAGACCCACTTGGCGTCCTCGAAGGAGTTGTGGTTCATCGTCTCTTCGAGAGACAGCAACAGATACTGCGGACAGGTTTCAGCAAAGGCGGGCAGCCCGCGGTCGCGCGCTTCGCGCACCTGGTTCAGCGCGTCCTCGCTGGAGAGGTGGACGATGTAGACCGGGGCGCCGGCGATTTCGGCCATGGCGATGGCGCGCTGCACAGCTTCGGCCTCGGCGACGGTGGGACGCGTGAGCGCGTGGTAGATGGGCGCGGTTTTGCCGTCGGCGAGCGCCTGTTGCACGATCACGTCGATGACGGAGCCATTCTCGGCGTGCATGCAGATGAGGGCGCCGTTCTTCGAGGTCTGCTGCAGGGCTTTGAAGATGGTTGCGTCGTCGACCATGAGGACGCCGGGGTAGGCCATGAAGAGCTTGAAGCTGGCGACGCCTTCGCGCACCATGTCGTCCATGTCCTCGAGGCCGGAGGCGCCAAGGTCGGTGACGATCATGTGCAGGCCGTAGTCGATGCAGGCCTTGCCTTCGGCCTTCTTCCACCAGGTGTCGAGGGCGGTGCGCATCTTTGTGCCTTTTGCCTGGATGGCGAAGTCGACGATGGTGGTCGTGCCGCCAATGGCGGCGGCGCGGGTTCCGGTCTCGAAGTCGTCGGCGCTGGTGGTGCCGCCGAAGGGCATATCAAGGTGCGTATGGGCGTCGATGCCGCCGGGCAGGACCAGCATCCCGCTGGCGTCGACGGTGGTGTGGCCGTCCGGATCGATGCCGGCGCGAAGGCCGCGAACGGTCGCGCCTTCGATGAGGACGTCCGCGGCGACGGTTTTCTCCGCAGTGACGACACTTCCGTTTCGGATCAGCAGTCCCATCGATTCGTCATCCTCCGGTTAATGCCGGGGCAGCGCCTGCGGCCTGCACTCCGCGCTCTTTCCTCGCTCGTCCCAGGTTTCCGGCTGGGCTCCGGTCTTCACTTCCACCATGGCGATGCAACCGTCGACCGGGCAGACCAGCGAGCACAGATTGCAGCCCACGCATTCTATTTCGTCGACACGGGGAATCCGGGCGAGAGGGGTGGCATGGTGGCCGTTCGTCGACCCATCGAGCTTCGGGATGGGGGTGACGGCGATGACGGCCCGCGCCGCGGCTTCGAGGGCAGCCGGCGTCGTGTGCAGGGCAACGTCATGTCCGTCCACGGGACCGGAGGCACGATCGAGATGGATGCACTGGTGGGCGCCATCCCAGCAGGCGATGTAGCACAGCTCACAGCCGATACACTTCGCTTCGTCGATGTGGGCGACGATTTTGTAATTGAGGTTGAGATGTTTCCACTCGGTGACGCGGGGAACGACGAGGCCGCGGAAGCCCTCGATCGAGGCGTAGCCTTTCTCCGCCATCCAGTTGCCGAGGCCGTCGATCATGTCCTCGACGATACGGTAGCCATAGTGCATGGCGGCGGTACAGACCTGGACGGTTCCACAGCCGAGCAGGATGAACTCGGCGGCGTCTTTCCACGCTGCAATGCCGCCGATGCCGGAGATGGGAAGGCCGGCGGTGGCGGGATCCGCCGCGACCTGCTGGACCATATTGAGGGCGATCGGCCTGACGGCCGGGCCGCAGTAGCCGCCGTGCGTGCTTTTGCCGTCAACATTGGGCCGCGGGAGCAGCGTATCGAGATCGATGCCGGTGATCGAATTGATGGTGTTGATGGCCGAGACGGCATCGGCTCCGCCCTGTTTCGCGGCGCGCGCGATGACGCGAATGTCGGAGATGTTCGGCGTGAGCTTGACGATGACCGGGGTGCGCGCTTTTTCCTTCACCCAGGCGGTAATCATCTCGGTGTACTCGGGCACCTGGCCGACGGCCGAGCCCATGCCGCGCTCGCTCATGCCATGTGGACAGCCAAAGTTGAGCTCGAGGCCGTCCGCACCCGCGTCTTCGGCCTGCGCGACGATCGAGTGCCATGCCTCGCGCTTCGACTCGACCATGAGGGAAGCGACGACGGCGTGCTCCGGGTAACGCTTCTTCACCTCGGCGATCTCGCGCAGGTTGACTGCGATGGGGCGGTCGCTGATGAGCTCAATATTGTTGAAGCCCATCATGCGCTGCCCGTTCCAGTCGATGGAGGAGTAGCGGGAGGAGACATTGAGGATGGGTTCGCCGATGGTCTTCCAGACCGCACCGCCCCAGCCAGCATCGAAGGCGCGCATGATCTGCTCGCCGCAGTTGGTGGGAGGCGCGGAGGCGAGCCAAAACGGATTCGGCGAGCGAATGCCGGCAAAGTTCACGGCCAGGTTCGGGCGCTCAGACATGGGCGGGTTCCTTCTCGAGGGCGACGCCGGTGAGGGCCTGGGCGATGGCGATGCCGGCGCGTTTGCCGTCGGCCACGGCATCCACGACTTCGCGGCCGCCGTTGACGCAGTCACCACCGGCGAAATACTTCGGGTTCGAGGTCAGGCCGGTGGCGCGGTCGACGACGACGCGTCCGTGTTCGAGGCGGACGCAGCGGCATGAAGACAGCAAGGCGAGAAGGGGCGACTGTCCAATGGCGTAGATGATCTGGCTGCAGTCAAAGTGGAAATGCGTGCCGGGAAGCGGCTCCAGCACGCCTGCCTCGTTCACCTTTGCCTGGGCGCACTCGAGCGAGCGGATGCCGGATGCGTCGGCGTGAATCCGGACGGGGAGGACGCGCCACAGGAATTGCACGCCCTCCTGTTTTGCATGGTCGTACTCAAAGGCAAAGGCGGACATGTGGCGTTCGCTGCGCCGGTAAAGGATGGCGACGTTCTCTGCGCCGAGCCGGCGCGCCGCGTTGGCCGCGTCGATCGCGGTGTTCCCTGCCCCGATGACGGCGACGCTCTTCGCGACGTGCGGCGGATGCGCGGTCTTATATTGCGCGATGAACTGCAGCGCGTCGATGACGTCACGATGCTCGTCACCGGGGATGCCGAGGCGGCGCGCTGCGCCGAGCCCGACGCCGAGAAAGATGCGATCGAACTCGCTCTCCAGCCGTTCGAGGTCCTGCTGGGTGCGAATCTCGGTCTCGCAGCGGAACTCGACGCCCAGGGCGCGGATGAGCTCGATCTCCGCTAGGCTGGCACGCGCGGGGAGCTTGTATTCGGCGACGCCGTAGGTGTTGAGGCCTCCGGGGAGCAGGCGGCGCTCGAAGATGGTGACGGGGAAGCCGCGCTGCCGCAGTTCGGCGGCGCAGGCCAGGGACGCGGGCCCCGCGCCGACACAGGCGACTTTCCCGGGGCGTTCGTCCTCAGATTTGCGGGGCAGCTTGCCGCCGGAGGCGTGAAACGCATCCATGGCGAAGCGCTGGAGACGGGCAATCTCGATGGGCTTCCTGTTATAGCGGTGCAGTACGCAGGCGCCCTCGCACAGCACTTCCACGGGGCAGGCGCGCGAGCAGCTGGCGCCGAGGACATTCGCGTCGAGGATGGTGAGGGCGGAGCCGCGCAGGTTGTCGCGCACGATTTTGCCGATGAAGCGGGGCACGTCGATGTGGGTGGGGCAAGCGGCCGTGCAGGGCGCGTCGAAACAATTCAGACAGCGGTTGGCTTCAGCGATGGCCGCCTGCGCGGTCAGGGGCGGATGCAGATCGGCAAACTTCGCGGCGATCTCCGCATTGGCCGGAATGTTGGGAAGACTCGCCACGGCCTCTCATCTCCCGATCTGGGCAGCTTGCTGCCAACCGCCTTCAGCGAACCGTTTGCATTCGCCGTTCACGTGTTTTGCGCTTCGCTGGTTCACGGCTTCACCAGGTCTCCATACATTTCCGGTCTGCGGTCGCGGAAGAACTGCCAGGTCTTCCGCACCTCGGCAATCTTGTCCAGATCGAGGTCCGCGGTCAGGACTTCGTCCTTGTCGCGCGAGGCCTGGGCGAAGATCTGCCCGCGGGGATCGCAGAAATAGCTTTGGCCATAGAACTCGCCGATGTTCCAGGGCGCCTCGGTGCCGACGCGGTTGATGGCGCCGACGAAGTATCCGTTGGCGGCGGCATGCGCGGGCTGCTCGAGCTTCCAGAGATACTCGCTGAGACCGGCCACGGTGGCGGAGGGATTGAAGACGATCTCCGCACCATTGAGGCCGAGGGCACGGGCGCCCTCGGGGAAATGCCGGTCATAACAGATATAGACGCCGATTCTGCAGAAGCCGAGATCGAAGACGGGGTAGCCCAGGTTTCCGGGGCGGAAGTAGAACTTCTCCCAAAAACCAGGGGCGACGTGCGGGATGTGCGTCTTGCGATACCTGCCGAGATACTCGCCGCCGCGCCCAAGGACGGCTGCCGTGTTGTAGTAGACGCCCTCGTTCTCGACTTCGTAGACGGGCACGATGAGGGCGACGCCGAGCTCCTTCGCGAGGCTCTGCATGAGCCGGATTGTCGGGCCGTCGGGGACCGGCTCGGTGGAGTCGTACCAGCGCGTGGTCTGTTCGGCGCAGAAATAGGGGCCGTAAAAGATCTCCTGGAGACAGACAATCTGGGCGCCCTGGCTCGCGGCATGGCGGATCATGCCGACGTGCTTGTCGATCATGGCCTTTTTGATCT
Source organism: Acidobacteriaceae bacterium (assembly GCA_035508305.1). Lineage (GTDB taxonomy): Bacteria > Acidobacteriota > Terriglobia > Terriglobales > Acidobacteriaceae > Palsa-343. The sequence continues at coordinate 17,645 of DATJNE010000034.1, forward strand.
CGGCCAGCGGCCTGTCCGGATTCTCGACGTTGGCGGCCTGGATCAACGAGCATCGAACCACACGCGACATGGGCTGCAACCCTCCGGGGAAATGAAAGCTTGCGCCCCGCAACGGCGGGACGGTTCCACCAGCCAATTTCGAACAGGAGAGCATCAGTCTACTCGAATTTGATTGCCTTGCCATCCATTTCGCGCTAAGAACAAACACGGAACGAGCTTTCTGCGGCGCGCGCGAAAAAGGGGGCCGATCCGTTGCCGGACCGGCCCGTTGCAACTGATCCTCGAAATTGAGTGGCTATTGTCGAAGCTTTCCGGCGGCCTGCTGAGCCACGGAGTGAAGAGGATATTCGGCCCGCTCACGGTCGTGCACCCGCCGGGCCCCGGACCAGCAAAACACGTCTCCGGCGGAAGCCGCGGTGACCGCGGCCTGAATCGA
>DATJNE010000035.1:0-8693 GCA_035508305.1 Acidobacteriaceae bacterium
GGACAACAATCTGCCTCTCACCCTGGGTCTGCTGGTCGATACCAGCGGGTCGGTGCGCAGCGCGCTCGAGCAGGAGCGCATCGCCAGCGAGGACTTCCTCGATCAGATGGTGACGCCGCGCGATCAGGCGTTCGTCATCCAGTTCGCGCATGAGGCCGACCTGCTGCAGGATCTGACCAGCTCGCAGCAGAAACTACATGCGGCGCTGGATAACATTGGAACGACCTACGGCGAAGGTCAGAATGGCCAGAATTCCGGCGGATACGGCGGCTACGGACGGCACGGAGGATTCCACGGCGGTGGCACCATGCTATATGACGCGATCTATCTCGCCTCAAACCAGCTGATGCAGAAGCAGCAGGGACGCAAAGCGCTGGTGATTCTAACCGACGGCGAAGACCGCGGAAGCATGGAGACGCTGGCCAGCGCGGTTGCGGCGGCGCAGCGAGCCGAGACCGTTGTGTACGCGATTTATTTCAAGGGCGAGCAGCACGGATATGGCGGGCACGGCGGCTACGGCGGTTTCGGCGGACGGCACGGCGGCTATCCGGGCGGCGGCGAGAATCATGTAGATGGCAAGAAGGTGCTCGAGCAAATTACAGGCGAGACGGGCGGACGCATGTTCGAGGTTTCCGGCAAGCAGACCTTCGCCGCGATCTACACGCAGATCGCCGAAGAGCTGCGCTCCCAGTACCGGCTTGGCTATGTCCCCGACGCGGCGGCCGGAGCGGAAGGGTTTCATCGCGTGGAACTGACCGTGCCGAAGAATAAGAAGCTGATGGTGCAGACGCGAGGCGGCTACTACAGCAGCGGGCAGTGATGGCCGGACTCGATCACAATCCAATGCTCAGCCGCGTGCGGGGATCGAGGTAATCGCGCAGCGCATCGCCCAAAAAGTTGAACGAGAGCACGCACAACGCTACCGCGATGGCCGGGAAGACGACGAGGTGCGGCGCGTCGAAGAGGTAGGGACGCGCGTCGTTGAGCATCTGTCCCCAGCTGGAAACGGGCGGCGGCACGCCGAGCCCGAGAAAGCTGAGCGTGGCTTCCGCCAGAACCGCTCCCGCCATGCCGATAGCCGCCTGCACGATAAGCGGCTGCAGGATATTCGGAAAAATGTGGCGGATGAAGATGCGCAGATCGCCGGCGCCGAGCGCGCGCGCAGCCTCGACGAACTCACGCTCGCGCACGGCAAGCACCTGGGCGCGGACCAGCCGCGCATACCCCACCCATCCGCCGATCGAGAGCGCGAGGATCAGGTTGAGCAGGCCCGGCCCCAGGAAAGCGACAAAGGCAATGGCCAGCAGGATGCCGGGGAGGGCCATGAAGGCGTTCATCAGGAACGTATTGATGGCGACATCGAGCCAGCGGCCGTAGTAGCCCGCCAGGCCTCCGAAGATAAGCCCGAGAAAAAAAGAAAGGCTGACCACCGAGACGGCCACCGTGAGAGAAAGACGCGCGCCGTAGATGACGCGCGAGAGGATGTCGCGGCCCAGCTCGTCGGTGCCGAGCCAGTGCGCGTGGCTGGGCGGCGCGAGGCGATGAAGCAGGTTGATGGCTGCCGGGTTGGACGGTGCGAGCCAAGGGGCGAACAGCGCGCATGCGCCAAACAGGACCACGAGGAGCAGGCCGACAGCAGCCAGGGGCTGCGATCGCAGCGTGGGGAAGACGGATCGATGGCCAGCCATTAGGATAACTGTAGAGCAAAGTCAGTCCCTGGACATGGCTTAGATACGCAGACAAGGTTCGAGTTGGGGATTGCGGATTGCCCGTCTGCGAACAACCTTTTGCGGCTCCCGAACGGGCCCGCTTCCGAAAGGCATTGAATCATTGCGCATACTGCTGCATGGCCTGAACTACGCCCCGGAGCTGACGGGGATCGGCAAATATTCGGGCGAGATGATGGAGTGGCTGGCGGAGCGCGGCCATGAAGTGCGCGTGGTGACGGCGCCGCCCTACTATCCGGCGTGGAAGGTGCGCGGGGATTACCGCTGGTGGGCGTACCGCAGGGAGATTTCTCCGGCGGGCTCGCGGATTACCCGCTGTCCGCTGTGGGTCCCCCGGGAGCCGCGCGGCCTTTCTCGTATGATCCACCTCGGATCGTTTGCCCTGAGCAGCATACCGCCGATGCTGGCCATGGCGGGGTGGTCGCCGGACGTGGTGATCACCGTGGAGCCGACCTTCTTCAGCGCGCCCATGACGCTGCTGACCGCGGCGCTGTGCGGAGCGGCGTCGTGGCTGCACATTCAGGATTTCGAGGTGGACGCGGCATTCGACCTGGGAATTCTGCCGAGGCACGGACCCGTTCACGCTCTGGCTCTCAGCTGGGAAAAGACAATGCTGCGGCTGTTCCGGCACATCTCCAGCATTTCGCCGAATATGGTGAAGCGGATTGCGGCCAAGGGAGCGGATCCGAGCAAGGCTGTGCTGTTTCCCAACTGGGTGGATACCGAAGCGGTATACCCCATGCGCGGCCGCAACGGATTCCGCGACCAGCTGGGGCTGAAGGACGAGCAGGTGGTGCTGCTGTACTCCGGCAACATGGGGATGAAGCAGAACCTTGAGGTGCTGCCCCAACTGGCGCGAGAGCTGGCCGGGCGCGACGATCTTCACTTCGTGTTCTGCGGAGAGGGCGCGTTTCGGCCGCAGCTGGAGCAGCTGACGGCGGGGCTCGGGAATGTGTCGCTGTTGCCGCTGCAGCCGCTGGAGCGGCTGAACGAGTTGCTCAACGCCGCGGATATCCACCTGTTGCCGCAGAGCGGGCGTGCAGCCGATCTGGTGATGCCGTCGAAACTGACCGGCATGCTGGCGAGCGGGCGGCCGGTGATTGCAACGGTCGCAGCGGGGACGCAGGTGGCGCACGCCATGGAAGGCTGCGGGATTGCGGTGGACCCCGGAGACCACGCCGCGCTGCGGGGCGCGGTGGAATGCCTGGCTGCGGATCGAGGGTTGCGCGAACGGATGGGCGAGGCGGCAAGGCAGTACGCGGTGTTGCATCTGGGCCGCGAAGAAGTGCTGCGGCGCTTTGAGGCGGAGATGGTGACTCTGGTGAAACAGACGCCGGAGTATTCTCTTACATAACAGCAGCCGGAATGGCCCCGAGAAGGACCCCGGCGGCGCAAGCCGATCGCCGGCGCAACCACAGGAGAAACCAGCGTTGAAGAGAGCGCTCATCACCGGTGTTACCGGGCAGGATGGATCCTATCTGGCCGAGTTCCTGCTGAAAAAGGGATACGAGGTCCACGGGATCAAGCGGCACACGTCGCTGCTGAACACGGAGCGGATCGACCGGCTCTATCAGGATCCGCACGTCGAGAACCGGCACTTTATTCTGCACTACGGCGACCTGACGGATTCGAGCGCACTGGTCCACGTGGTCGAGAAGGTGCAGCCGGACGAGGTCTACAACCTCGGCGCGCAGAGCCATGTGAAGGTGTCCTTCGAGGAACCGGAGTACACCGCTAATACCGACGCGCTGGGGCCGCTGCGTCTGCTGGAGGCCGTCCGCATCCTGGGGCTCACCGGCAAGACCCGGTTCTATCAGGCATCGACGTCGGAGCTGTACGGGCTGGTGCAGGAGATGCCGCAGCGGGAGACGACGCCGTTTTATCCGCGCTCGCCGTATGCGGTGGCAAAGCTGTACGCGTACTGGATCACGGTGAATTACCGCGAGGCGTATGGAATATACGCCTGCAATGGAATCCTCTTCAATCACGAGTCGCCGTGGCGGGGCGAAACCTTTGTCACCCGCAAGGTAACCCGGGGCCTGGCGCGCATCAGGGCGGGTCTGCAGGATCGGCTCTATATGGGGAACCTGGACGCGCTGCGCGACTGGGGGCATGCGCGGGATTACGTGGAGATGCAGTGGCTGATGCTGCAGCAGGCCGAAGCGAAGGACTACGTGATCGCGACCGGGGAGCAGCACAGCGTGCGCGAGTTCATTAACCTGAGTGCGGATCTGCTGGGCATGAAACTGACCTGGAAAGGCAGCGGCGCGGACGAGAAAGCGACCAACGAGAAGGGCGACGTGGTGGTGTGCGTGGATCCCAGGTATTTCCGCCCTACTGAAGTGGAGACGCTGCTGGGCGACGCGACCAGGGCCCGCCAGGAGCTGGGATGGACGCCGCATACGACCTTCAGGGAACTGGTGGAAGAGATGGTGCGCGAAGACCTGGCAATCGCGGAACGCGACGCACTGGTGAAGCGGCACGGATTCACGGCATACGACTATCACGAGGCGTGAGCGGATGAAGAAGGAGAGCCGGATCTACATTGCCGGGCACCGCGGACTGGTGGGGGGCGCGCTGCGACGGGAGCTGGAGCGGCGAGGCTTCAGCAATCTGCTGCTGAGGACGCACGCGGAGCTGGAACTGCGGGATCGCGAGGCGGTACTGCAGTTCTTCGACGAGCAGAGACCGGATTATGTGTTCCTGGCAGCCGCGAAAGTGGGCGGGATTCTGGCGAATGACACGTATCCGGCCGATTTTCTGCGGGAAAATCTGGAAATCCAGACCAGCGTGATCGACAGCGCGCACCGCAGCGGGGTCAGGCGCCTGCTGTTTCTCGGATCCACCTGCATCTATCCGAAGAACTGCCCCCAGCCGATCAAAGAAGAGTATCTGCTGACCGGGCCGCTGGAGCCGACGAATCGGTCCTACGCGCTGGCAAAAATTGCCGGCATCGAAATGTGCTGGGCGTATAACCGCCAATACGGAACGCGGTACGTGGCGGCCATGCCAACGAACCTGTACGGGCCGGGCGACAACTTCGACCTGCAGACCTCGCACCTGCTGCCGGCGCTGATTCGGAAAGCGACGGAGGCGAAGCTCCAGGGCGCGCCGGCGATGACGGTGTGGGGCACAGGAACGCCGCGGCGCGAGCTGCTGTACAGCGAGGACCTGGCTGAGGCCTGCGTCTACCTGATGGCGCTGCCGGAGGAGGAGTTCGCAACGTTGCTCCGGAAGGACGAGCCGCCGCTGATCAACATCGGAACGGGTGAGGACCTGACGATCCGGGAAATTGCCGAGTTGGTCTGCCGGGTGGTGGGCTACGAGGGCGAGCTGCGGTTCGACACCAGCAAGCCGGATGGGACGCCGCGCAAGCTCTGCGACGTCAGCCGGATCCACGCGGTGGGATGGCGAGCGAGGACGAGCCTGGAAGAGGGAATCCGAAGGACTATCGAGTCGGCGAAGGAAGTGCTGTCGCCGGCGGCGGTGTGAGCGCAGCGGGATGAGCCGAGACGTGGCGATGATGCGAGGAACTGCGCGAGTGGCGCTGCTGGCGCTGCTGAGCGGCGCGGTGTGCGTAGCGCAGGTCCAGATCGACGCCGCGCGGCAGGTCTTTCAGCTGACGAATCAGGACCGGCAGGCGCAGGGACTGCCCGCCCTCCAGTGGAATGATGCGCTGGCGCGTGCGGCCCAGGCCCACGCCGAACTGATGGCCCAGGAGCCGGCGCTGGAACATCAGTATCCCGGCGAGCCCGATCTGCTCGCGCGGGCCGCCGCCGCTGGCGCGCACTTCGATGTGATCGCGGAGAACATCGCGCTTGCGCCCTCGCCCGAGGCCATTGAGCGTGCGTGGATGCACTCGACTCCGCACCGCACCAACATTCTCGACCCGCGAATGAATGCGCTGGGCGTCGCCGTGGTGGAGCGCTCTGGGACGCTCTTCGCGGTGGAGGATTTTGCTCAGGCAAATGCGGCGCTGAGCCCCGCCCAGGTCGAGCAGCGCGTGCGCGGACTGCTGCGCGCTGAGAATATCGACGCCTCGATGCCCGCGGGGCCTGCCGAGCAGGCCTGCCGGATGTGGCGCGGGATGCCGGGTGGAACGAATGCGCGTGCCGTGGTCCGCTTCGAGACCCCGGATCTGACCCGCATCCCTGCCCAGGTGGACCAGCAGATCAGGAACGGGCATTACGCGCGAGCCGCGGTGGGAGCGTGCCCGGCTCCCGCAAACGAGGAATTTACCACCTACCGCGTGACCCTCCTGATGTATTAGCGGCTCTCTCGCTTCTTTGGGTGCTGGTCGGCATTGTGGCCGGCGCCCGCAAACCCCTACCATGGAAGTCACCGGGTGTCTGAGCGTCGCTTCATTGCGGCCCTCTCCCCGCGATCACATCGAAAGAGGAATCATGGTTGCGATTCGAGTGGAATATGAAGGAGACCTGCACTGCAAAGCGGTCCACGGTCCCTCGGGCAGAGAGCTCGCCACGGATGCTCCCACGGATAATCAGGGCCGCGGCGAAAGCTTCTCGCCCACTGACCTGGTGGCCACGGCGCTGGGCACCTGCATGCTGACCGTGATGGGCATTCTGGCCCGTACCCTCGGCATCGACATTTCCGGCGCCACCGCGACGGTCGAAAAGGAAATGACCGCAATGCCGCCGCGAAGAATCCAGCGCCTGACCGTGAAAATTCACGTGCCCCAGGCTCACAGCTCCGAGAACAGGGAGAAGCTGGAGCGAGCCGTCCGCACCTGCCCTGTCCACCGGAGCCTGCACCCCGATGTCGATATGCCCATCGAGTTTTCCTGGGCGTGAGGCCGCCGGAAGCGTTTGATATAATGCGAACAGTCCGGCGAACGGCTCACTCCTCAGTAGCTCAATGGCAGAGCATTCGGCTGTTAACCGAAGGGTTGTAGGTTCGAGTCCTACCTGAGGAGCCAATAAAATCAACAACTTAGAGTAGATGAGAGCAGCCAAGAGTCCGGCATTTTTTCAAAATGTGCCCATTTTTGGGCCCACGCTCCTTCAAAATGGATGCCCTGTCCATAGCAATCCTGCTCAGTTGTTTTGCTCCTCAGTGAATTGACTCGAACCGCTTCTGATCTCGGTTGATCGCCTCATTTGCGCGAATCCCCCTCCTGCTCCAATCTCCATTCGCGCAGGTCGTCTTGGCGCTGCGCCTTACCGAGAGACAGGAGCGCTCTATGGCAGTTTTCAAAAGAGGCGGAGTGTGGTGGTACAAGTTCTACTTCGCCGGTCAGTTCATCCGCGAATCGTCAAAATCGACCTCGAAAACCGTCGCCAGGGAAGCCGAAAGCCAAAGACGGCGTGAACTCGAACAGGGCTATCACAATCTCCGCCAGAAGCGCGAAATTCGTATCCGGCTGTTGCGGGACATCGCGGATGAATATCTGGCGAATTACAAATTGCGGTTTCGCGGAGTCACCTTCGCCGAATATGCGATCGGCCACGTTGTCCGGCACCTTGGGGACAAACTGCTTGTCGATATCTGTGAAGACGAAGTTCTGGGCTACCAAACCGCACGTCTCAAAGAATCCGCTTCGGCAAAATCCATTAATGAGGAGGTCCGGTTCCTTCTGACCATGATGGGAGAGCCCGGCGAAGTGATTCGAGTCCGACTGCGCAAGAAGAAGAAACTCAAGTTGCCGGTGCGGCGGAAGATCGGTAAGGCATATGAGCCGGAAGAGACGGAGAAAATGGGGCAACTCTCGCGCAGATCGCGCTCTTCGCATATCCACCTCGCCCTCACCATGGCCCTGAACGCCGGCATGCGCGATGCGGAGATCAAGTCGCTCACCTGGAGCCAGATTCATCTGGACAAAGGCTACCTTCAGGTCGGACGAAGCAAAACGGCTGCGGGCGAAGGACGGACGATTCCGATCAATTCGGTGCTTCATCGGGCCATCGTCGAATACGGCGCAGCGTATTTGAAGAAGTTCAAGGAGATTCGAGAGGAGTGGTATGTCTTTCCGTTCGGGAGACCGCGGCCCTGGGACCCCACGCGCCATGTGACGACCCTCAAGACCGCATGGAAAAACATTCGAAAGAATGCCAACGTCACCGGCAGGTGGCACGACCATCGCCACACGCTAATCACGCAGCTGGCCGAAGGCGGAGCTGGAGAAGAGACGATCCGACAGATCGTCGGCCATGTCTCCAAAGAGGTTCTCAGAGACTACCTCCATGTACGCATGAAGGCGAAGCGGGAGGCGCTTGAGAGCATCGTGGCGCTGCCCGGCGGGATCGACGCCGACAGGAATGGCAATGTCAAGGCGGCGCATCGGGATTTGACCGAATCGTAAGACCAAACTATGTTCAGCGCCTGCGAACTTCGATCGCCCACGCGATGGAAGCAGCAGGGCGTTTTTGTTAAAACTGCGAGGTGCATATGGAATCCCTTCTTACGGAAAACGAAGTCTCGGCGAGTCTTAAGGTAAGCCTGGCTTGCCTCCGCCGCTGGAGGCTCCAGGGCGCAGGACCGCAATACGTGAAAGTCAACAATATGGTCCGTTATCGCGAGGTGGATGTCTCAGCCTGGTTGAAAGAGTTGCCAACGGCGGGGAACGGTCGGCGGCTCGGTCCAAAGAGCGTTATCAGGACCAAACTGGCGGTTAGCGCCTGATCCGAAACGACTGCCCTTGTTCCGCGAACGGCGGCGACTCCTTCGGCTCGCCTTGTCGAGAAACATGCCGGTGGGCTTTCTCAAACTCAACCGGTTTTGCCACCAGCATTGACACCCGAAGCTTACAGGTGAAAATGGTGATACGAAGAGCTGCGCGTGATTCGGTCCTTTATTTCCTCTTCGCTTGGGTGAATGATGAGCAACGAGTTCGACATGGAATCCGAATGGATCACCGAACTGGGTAAGGCGCGCAGCGACGAATATACAGAGAAGATTCTTGCCTTCGTTCAGGAGCTTGAAAAATCGGCGCCTGAACCGTTCCTGCCT
>DATJNE010000036.1:0-2806 GCA_035508305.1 Acidobacteriaceae bacterium
CCAGCTGGTTTACATCGAAGGGCGTATACAAACGCGCCAGTGGGAAGACAAGCGCGACGGCCAGAAGCGCACCAGCACTGATATTGTCGCTTCGGTGATGAGAATGCTCGGCAGCCGCGGCGACGCGGCCGCGGCCGGCGCCGGCCCATCCGGCGGGACTTACGCGCCGCACTCTTCGCACGACGAATTCGACGCCGGACCGATGCCCGACGAAGCGCCGTCCTCCGGCCCCGACATCACCGACGAAGACATTCCGTTCTAGCCGTCAGGCGCTGGCGTCTTTCCCGAGCGCCTCGACTCCGTCCTCATCTACGGAGGGCAGAGTGGGTAAGACTTCCGCGGCAATCTGGCGGTTTTGTACCAGCACGTCGCGGCGCATCCGGCCGTCGCGGAATTCCATCGCGCGCTTGGCATACTGGGCGATGTCCGGCTCGTGCGTGACCATCACCACGGTCAGGCCCTTCGCTTCATTCAACTTTTGCAGGATTTCCATGATCTCGACGCTCGTCCGGCTGTCGAGATTCCCCGTAGGCTCGTCGGCCAGCAGAATCGAAGGGCCGTTGACGAGCGCCCGCGCGATCGCCACCCGCTGCTGTTGACCCCCCGATAATTGCGACGGGAAATGGCCCGCGCGGTCCGCCAGCCCCACTTGTTCGAGCGCCGCTTTTGCCAGATGGTCTCGCTCCGCCACAGGCACCCCCGCGTAGATCGTGGGCAGTTCGACGTTTTCGAGCGCCGAGGTCCTCGCCAGCAAATTGAACTGCTGGAAGACAAAGCCGATTTTGTGACTGCGGATTTTCGCAAGGTCGTTTTTCGTCAGCGCGGAGACGTCTTGCCCGTCGAGGAAATAGCGGCCGCGCGTCGGTTTGTCGAGGCAGCCCAGAATGTTCATGAGCGTGGATTTTCCGGAGCCCGAGGCGCCCATCACCGCGACGAATTCGCCCGCGCGAATCTCGAGCGACACGCCGCGCAACGCGTTGACCTTCACTTCGCCCAAGTCGTAGGTTTTGTGGACTTCTTCCAGCCGGATGGTCGGTGGGCTCGCTTCGGAGACGTTGCGGGGCAATTCTTCGGGTGGCTTCGAGGGTGTGTCGTTCATGGCGTTCGGGAACTGGAACGGCGTCGCCTGAATTTGTGCCGGAGAACTCTTTCGTACCGCCAGCGGCACGAAGACAAAAAATCGGCCGCCGCTCGCGCACCGGCGCTCGGTCCCGCTACTCCGCAGCCTTTTCCTTACGCCGCGCTTCATCGAGCCGCGCGAGGAACTGGTCGAACTTAACCTGTTGTTCCGGCGTCAGGGCGGCGCGAATCGCCTCGCGCCCCTGCTGGCGGATCTGGTCGCGCTGCGGGTCGAGCGGAGCGTACAGCTTATTGATCTCTGCCTGTTTCTGGTCCACCGCCGCAGACACTTGCTTCACCTGCTGCGGTGTCAGATTCAGCTCGCGCGTCAGATTGTCGATGATCATGTCGCGGTGCGTCAGAGGGCCCGGCTGGCTGCCCCAGACCCTCGCTCCCCACACATGGTCGCCAACGCCACCGAGCAATACGCCCAGGACGAAGACGACCAGGACGAGCGTGACCGCTTCCCAGCTTTTGTTATTTTTGTCCATGACTCGATTCCGCTACCAACCTCAAGAAGCCGTCGCGGGTTTCCACCTGCTGCGCGGGATCGGTAAAAAGCCCCGCATGCGTATCGGCGCTCATCAGAGCAGGCTGCATCGCCGTTGCCGGAGGATTCACGGCCGTATAGGCGATCAGAACGCCGAGAGCCAGCGTCGCCGTGATCGCCAGGCGGGAGGCAAACGCAACCAGCGTCTGCAGCAACCCGGCCTGGCCCGATTGTTCCTGGCTCGACCGGATGCGCGCCATGACGATTCGCGCGAACGCCGGGCTGGCCTGCGCCGCCGGCTCCCCAAACTGCAGCAATTGCCGGCTCAGCTTCGCATCTTCGAGGGCCTCGCGGCAAGCCGCGCACGCCGTCAGATGAGCGTCGAGCTTCTTCGCCTCTTCCCCGGTCAATCCACCTTCGATCGAGTCCTCAAGCAATACCTCGAACCCTTCACACTGGTCCCGCCCCTGGTTCCATTCCATGGTTCCTCTATTCCTTTCTATCCTGCGCCGGCAGCTTCGCCGCGCTTGGCGGTGAATTGTTTCCGCCGCCGGTAAGCGTCCATCAATCGTGTCCGAGCACGGAACAGGCGCACTTTCACGGTATTCACGTTGAGATTGAGAATTTCCGCAAGTTCTTGCACCGAAAATCCTTCCATTTCTTTCAATACCAGCAGCCGCCGGTCTTCATCGCTCAACCTCCCCAGCAGCCACTCCAGGAGCTCTTTTACCTCGGCCTGCTCTTCCGGACTTTGAGGCAGGCTCTCGTCCGAAGCCGGCGCTTCCATCTGCGAAACTTGCTCTTCGCTCAGGTCGGCTTCGTAGGTCAACGGGCGGACCTTTTTCTTCCGCAGGTAATCCCAGCACTCGTTGACGGTAATCTTGTACAGCCAAGTCGAAAAGGCTGCCCGCTGGTCGAACTTCTTCAGCGAGACGTACGCTTTCATGAAAACCTGTTGCGCGACATCTTCGGTGTCTTCCCGGCGCCTCAGGATCCCGTTCACCAGCCCCAACACTTTCTGCTGGTGACGCCTTACGAGCTCCTCGAACGCAGACCCCTCCCCCTTCTGTGCCTGGCGGACCAGTTCGCGGTCCTCACGTGCTTTCTCACGCCGGGCCAGCGGGACTTGGAGCGCTGTCGCCTGGGTAGCCACGTCTTTTGGGACGTCAGTCATCTCTTGCAGGTTACCTCAATCTT
>DATJNE010000037.1:0-11094 GCA_035508305.1 Acidobacteriaceae bacterium
CCGTCGCCCAACTGGCTATGTCGATTCCTCCAGTACTGGCTATGGCCACCTGCCACCCGATCGCGCCACACTTCTTCCATCGTTGTTCGAGGAGTGTGAACCCGGTGCGTATCCATGGCCTGTTCCCCAGCCTCTTCCTGACCGGCGCCGCTCTTGTTTTCGTCCCCGCCCGCTTCGCTCGCGCCGAGGTTCTCACCCAGAATCCTTCCCCGGCCATGCCCCAGCACACCATCAGCGCCGAAGAGCGCGGCGACGTCCTGATGGCCCGCGAGCAGTATCTCGCCGCCATCGCCGCCTATCAGCAGGCGCCTGCCACCGCTGTCGTCCTCAACAAGATGGGCATCGCCTACCACCACCTCTTTGCTCTCGACGAAGCGCGCAGAGACTACGAGGCGGCTCTGCTCATTCGTCCCAACTATCCGGAAGCCATCAATAATCTCGGCGCCGCTGACTTTGTCCAGGGCCGCTACAAGCAGGCCATCAAGCTCTACCGCAAAGCCTTTCGCCTGATGCCGCACTCCGCCGTCATCGCCGCCAACCTCGGCACCGCTTACTTCGCGCGCGGCAAATACAACAACGGACTCGAGGCCTACCAGACCGCTTTCCGTCTCGACCCCAACGTCTTCGGCGGAGACTCCGGCCAACTCGTCCAGGGCCCAAGCGCCAGCCGCGACCGTGCCCGCCAGGACTACTGCATCGCCGAACTCTTTGCCGAGGCCGGCGATCAGGCCCGCGCCCTCCAGTTTCTCCGCAAGGCCCTCGACGACGGATTCAGCAATCGCAATCTGCTCATGCAGGACGCCGACTTCGCTCGCCTGCGCAAAACCCCCGAGTTCTCTCTGCTCATGGCGGAGGAAAAGATCCATTGAGCTTCCGCATGGATCGTCCCATGCTTTAGCTGTCAGCGATACACCCTTGGCCCGGAGTCGCGGCGCTTCATCGAGCTCCACCGCGCTCCGGCCTTTTTTTGCTTTGCCCCTTCGTTCATGAATTTCCGCACCCATGCAACTCCCGCTTCGCGAACGCCCGGTCGCGACTTTTTATGCCACTCCCTCCTTCGTAATTGACGGGCTCAGTACTCCTGTACCGGTTTTCCTCCAGGCCGCGTCCAAAGGAGTAACCCCCGTCTTCCTTTTTAAGGAGCGGAGTGGTACAGGTAGGTATGGATACGGCCAGCGCCGGCGCAACGATGCCTCACAAGCCTGCTTCGCCCGGGCTGCGACCTTTGCCTCCTGCCGATCATCAAAACGTCATCAGCGTCAGAAACCTTCGCAAGGAATATCTCACCGGCCGCGGCCGGCTGACGCTTTTCGACGGACTCTCCTTCGACATCCTGCGCGGCGAGATGCTGGCCATCGTCGGTCAGTCCGGTGCCGGCAAGAGCACTCTTTTACACATCCTGGGTGCCCTTGATACGCCCTCGGCGGGCGAAGTATACTGCGCCTCAACTCAGTTGCGTACTCTCACTCCCGGACAGGCCGCCACCTTTCGCAATCGCGAAGTCGGCTACGTCTGGCAGTTTCATTACCTCCTGCCGGAGTTCACCGCGCTGGAGAACGTCGCGATGCCTCTGCTGGCCAGAGGCGAATCGAAGGCCCAGGCCTTCAGAAGTGCGGAGCGGTGGTTGAATCAGGTCGAACTCGGTGCCCGGGTCACCCATCGCGCCGGAGAGCTCTCCGGCGGCGAGCAGCAGCGCGTCTCCATCGCCCGTGCGCTGATCACCCGGCCCAGGGTCCTGCTGGCCGATGAACCCACCGGCGACCTCGACAGTCTGACCGCCGAGATGATCTTCAGCCTCATCGGTCGTCTGCATTCCGAGCATCACCTTACCTCGGTCATCGTCACCCACAACCTGGCGCTGGCGCGCCGATGTACCCGGATTTTGCGGCTCGAAAAAGGCCGCCTGGATGAAGTTGCTCCGTTGGCTGTCTGAGCAACGGACGGTTGGAAGTTGGGTTGGTAACAAGCGGGAATGGCGTCGAATGCTGGATACTGGTAGAGAGAGACGGCGCTCTCGCACGGTGGGATGGATGCGGACGAACGCACCAGCCTCAGGGCCGCCCGGGATTTTGGCCCCTGACTCTTTTGTCAGGATTCCTGGCATGGGCGGCGCATCGAGCCTCAGCCGTTATCGAGGCTCATCAGAAGAGTCCCGAGTGCCCTCGGGCTTGCCGGCACAAATGACTGGCATCCCTCAGGGCAGCCGGAGCCTCTCAGAGGGAACATGTTCGAACGCTATACAGAAAAGGCACGGCGCGTCATCTTCTTCGCAAGATATGAGGCCAGCCAGTTTGGGTCCCCGTACATCGAAACCGAGCACCTCCTGCTCGGGCTTCTGCGCGAAGACAAGGCTCTTACCAATCGCTTTCTTCGCTCCCATGCCTCGGTTGAATCCATCCGCAAGCAGATCGAAGGGCACACCACCATCCGCGAGAAAGTTTCGACTTCTGTCGATCTTCCTCTCTCCAATGAGTGCAAGCGCGTGCTCGCTTACGCCGCCGAAGAGGCCGAACGTCTCTCCCACAAGCACATCGGTACCGAACATCTTCTCCTCGGCCTGCTGCGCGAAGAAAAGTGCTTCGCCTCGGAGATCCTCCACGAACGCGGCCTGAAACTCCTCGCCGTCCGCGAAGAGCTCGCCCGCGCCACCCAGGAAAAAGTCCCGCAGCAGCAGCGCAACCGCGAGTCTTCCCTGCTGGCCGAGTTCTCCCGCGACCTCACCCAGGCCGCCATGGACTCTCAGCTCGATCCCCTCGTCGGCCGCGATCAGGAACTGGAGCGCGTCGTCCAGATCCTCTGCCGCCGCACCAAGAACAATCCCGTCCTCATCGGCGAGCCGGGCGTGGGCAAGACCGCCATCGTCGAAGGCCTCGCCCAGCGCATCTCCGACGGCGACGTCCCCAGCTTCCTCGCCGACAAGCGCGTTCTCGCCCTCGACCTGTCGCTCATCGTGGCCGGCACCAAATACCGCGGCCAGTTCGAAGAGCGCCTCAAGACCATCATGAAAGAGCTGATGGAGAATCAGAACTCCATCATCTTCATCGATGAGCTTCACACCCTCGTCGGCGCCGGCTCCGCCGAAGGCTCCCTCGACGCCGCCAATATCCTCAAGCCCGCGCTTTCCCGCGGCGAAATTCAGTGCATCGGCGCCACCACCCCCGCCGAGTACCGCAAGTCCATCGAGAAAGACCGCTCCCTCGAGCGCCGCTTCCAGGCCGTGAAAGTCCCGCCGCCCAACGAAGAGGACGCCGTCAAAATCATCATGGGCATCAAGGACCGCTACGAGAAATTCCACGCGGTCAGCTACACCGACGAAGCCATCAACTTCGCCGTTGCCCATTCCAACCGCTACATCTCCGATCGCTTCCTCCCCGACAAGGCCATCGACCTCATCGATGAAGCCGGCGCCCGCGTCAAGCTGCGCCAGACTTCCCTGCCCGACGAGATCACCGAAGTCCAGAAGCGCATCAAGTTCATCGTTCACCGCATGGAGAACGCCATCGCGAACCACGAGTTCGAGAAGGCGCGCTTCTACTCCGACGAAGAACGCAAGGAACGCGACAACCTCCGCTCCCTGCGCGACAAGTACCATCTCGATGACTCCACGGCCGGCATCGTCAGCCGCGAAGACATCGAGGATGTCGTCAGCCGCTGGACCGGCGTTCCCATCACCTCCATCAAGGAAGAAGAAACGCAAAAGCTCCTCCGCGTCGAAGAAGAGCTCCACAAGCGCGTCATCTCCCAGGACAAAGCCATCTCCGCGCTGGCCCGCGCCATTCGCCGCTCCCGCGCCGGACTCAAATCGCCGCACCGCCCCATCGGCTCGTTCCTCTTCCTCGGCCCCACCGGCGTCGGCAAAACCGAGATGGCCCGAACCCTCGCGCAATTCCTGTTCGGCAGCGAAAAGGCTCTCATCCGCTTCGACATGTCGGAATTCATGGAGAAGCACTCCGTCTCCAAGCTCATCGGTTCGCCTCCGGGCTACGTCGGCTACGAGGAGGGCGGCCAGCTCACCGAGCGCGTCAAACGTTCCCCCTACTCCGTTGTCCTGCTCGACGAAATCGAGAAGGCGCACGCCGACGTCTTCAACATCCTGCTCCAGGTCTTTGAAGACGGCCAGCTCACCGACGGTCTCGGCAATACCGTCGACTTCAAGAACACGATCATCATCATGACCTCCAACATCGGCGCCCGCCACCTCCAGCGCAAGCAGGGGCTCGGCTTCCAGAGCGACCGCGAAGACCTGGTCATGGAGAAGATCGAAGACCTCGTCAAGAACGAAGTCAAGCGCACCTTCAACCCCGAGTTCCTCAACCGCATCGACGAGATCATCCTCTTCCAGTCCCTCACTGATGCCGACCTCATCCAGATTCTCGAGCTGCTCGTCCAGCAGCTCAACGCGAACCTGGCCCAGAAGTCGATCAATATCTCTGTCACCGAAGACGCCAAGAAGTGGATCCTCGACAAGACCCTGGTCGATCGCAGCTACGGAGCGCGTCCGCTCCGCCGCGCCCTCCAGCGCTACGTCGAAGACCCGCTCTCCGAAGCCCTCATTGCCGGCGGCATCAACGAGCGCCCGGCTTTCCTCGAGGTCTACCTCGACAACAACCAGCTCTTCTATCGCCCCGTCGCCCGGGACGGCGAAGAGAAAACCGCCGGCGTCCTGCTGGTCAATTAGCGGCCTCAACCCAAAACGAAAGGCTGCGGATTCACTCCGCAGCCTTTTCTGTTCAGGCTACAGCCACACATTTCGATGTGTGATGCGCTACACATTGCGAGGCTCGATATGGCCACCAACCTGGCAATGATTATGTCCACGCCGCTCGGCTGTTCAACCTTTGCCTGGGTCACGGTGTTCAGTGCGGTGCTGTTGACACTCCCATCGCTGCGGTGGCGGCCCGACGGAACTTTACGATCTTCACCTTCGACAAGGCACTGATCCGCTGCCTCGAAGTCCTCCGAATCCCCCACCTCTGATCCGGGATTTCCCTCACTCCACCCGCGTCGCCGTCACCTCCACCTCCATCTTCCCCTTGCTGTCCAGATCGTCCGCCGAATACACCACGGTCGGCTTCCCAACCGGAATCAGCACGGTGGAGTCCCATCGGTTCTGTCGGATGACCGGATCGCCGACCCCCGTCCCGGTAACCACATGTTCCTGCGCGAGGCTGCTCAGCTCCGCCTTCAGCGTGAGACTCAGCTTGTCGCCGACCTCCCTCACCTGCCGCACATCGAAAGACACGCCGACATCGACATATTGAAACTGTGTCGAGCCGTTCTCCGCCCCGGTCGCAATCGGAATCCGCGACCCCGTGCGAATCGCCTGCGAGGATCCCGGCCCCGTGGCAATCGTCTCCACGTAACTCCGCGAGTTATTCACCTTCCCCGCATCGTCGATCTCTTCCACCACAAAGTCGAACCGGTAGAAATGCTCCGCTGTGCTCGCCTCCTGCGTTGAGGCCGTCGCCGTACCCTGCGCTCGCCCCGACGCCATCGGCAGGGTAGCCGCAATCGTTGCCACTACAACCCACATCGCACTCTTCTTCATCCGCATCACCGCCCCCTCTCTGTTCTGTTCGTTGGCAATTCTTTAGAACCATGCCCGGCGCGCAGCACCGCAAAAGCCTGCGACAGGCAAACCGCCACCGCCGCTCGAGCTGTCTGAGAACTCCGCTTCGTCCCCCCGCTCCCGCTCCGCCGTGGCCTTCACGTCTCCATCGGCAAAGACGTCGCGGCTCCTCCAATCGTTCGCTCTTTCCTGCGGTCCGAGCCGAAATCTGCAGGCTGTTCTTCCGGCAACCCCCTTGCCTCGCTCCCCGCTCTCGGCTAATCTGGCGCCCAACCGCTGTCTTCCGCGCGAGGTGCCTCATGATGGATCAACACACCCTTGGCATGATGATGGGCATGATGAGCGTCTTCGGCGTCTTCATCCTCATCGGAAGCATCATCTACATGATCCCCTTCTGGTTCATCTTCAAGAAGGCGGGTTTCTCTCCGTGGCTCTGCCTCCTGCTCATCCTGCCCCTCGTCAACATCGTCACCCTCTACGTCATCGCCTTCACCGAATGGAAGGTCATCCCCGTCCCACAACCGCCCGTCTACACCCCGCCCCACTCCTGATCCACCCCAAAAACAAAGGGCAGCCGAACCCGGCTGCCTCTCCTCCCCGCTTTCGCTCTCCGGCTAGCATTTGAACTGCCGCAGGTGATGATCGATGTGTTTCCACTGCAGGCAATTCCACTGGTCGTTGCTCATCTTCCCAAACAGAAAATGATCCGGCCCTCTGCCCGCCGGCCTCGCCGCGATCTGCTCGATCCCCTCCACCACCCTTCGCCGATTCGCCTCGAAATCCCCCGGCTCCTCCGCCAGCAGTTCCCGCGGAGCCTTCGCCCCCCTGGGCATCGGGATCACATGAATCGCCAGGTGCTTCATGGGAAAATGCCGCAGCAGGGCCGGTCCCGACCGTGGCACCGCACGCCGCCCCTGTGCCTCCTCCAGCGCATCCGCCAGATGGCACATCATCCGCGCCGCGTTGAACCTTCCCCACTGCGCCGTCGACTCCGGCCTCAGCCGCCCCAGCCGCTCCACCAGATCCCTGCGCTCCGCTTCATTCCTCAGTGTCGGCATCCCTTCCTCCGCGTCAGAATCTCACCGCCGCTCCGCATCGCGCAACCTCCGCCTTTATAGTGGTCACCATGCTCCGCATGCCCGACCCTCGTACCGCTGCCATCCTCCTCTTCGCCGCCCTCCTCTTCGCCGCGCCTTCCCGCACGCCGGCCTTCGCCCAAACCACCACCCCGCCGGCCGCGGCCCTCAGTTTCACGACCGCCCATCGCGACGACCTCATCCGCCAGTTCTCCGATTTTCTCGCCATCCCCAATGTCGCCGCCACCCCCGACGGCCTCCGCCGCAACGCCAACTACCTCCTCGCCCAGCTCCGCCAGCGCAACATCGACGCGCGTCTCCTCACCTTCCCCGGCGACCCAACTCAATCCCCCGCTGTCGTCTACGCCCACATCGACACGCCCGGCGCCACCCACACCATCGTCTTCTACGCCCATTACGACGGCCAGCCCGTCACCCCCGCCGACTGGGACATCCCCACCCCCTTCACGCCCACTCTCCGCACCATCGACGGTGAACCGCGCATCTTTGCCCGCAGCGCCGGCGACGACAAAGCCGCCATCTTTGCGCAGCTCACCGCCCTTGATGCTCTCCGCGCCGCCCACCTCCCGCTCCACGCCAACATCCGCTTCGTCTGGGAAGGCGAAGAAGAAGCCGGCTCGCCGCACTTCGAACAGATCCTCACCGCCAACTCCGCCCTCGTCCACGGCGACGTCTTCCTCATCTGCGATGGCCCCGTCGACCAGTCCGGCCGCCAGACCGTCGTCTTCGGCGCGCGCGGCGACACCCACCTCGCCATCACCCTCTACGGTCCCCACCACGGCCTCCACAGCGGACACTACGGCAACTGGGCCCCCAACCCCGCCATGATGCTCGCCCAGCTTCTTGCCGGCATGAAGGATGCCAACGGCCACGTCCTCATCCCCCACTTCTACGACGGCATCGCCCCGCTCAGCCCCGCCGAAAAAGCCGCCATCGCCCGCGCCCCCGTCAACGACGCCATGCTCATGCACGCCTTCTGGCTCGGCCGCACCGACAATGCTCCGCGATCCCTTCTCTCGCTTCTCAACGAGCCTTCCCTCAACATCAACGGCCTCTCCTCCGGAGCCACCGGCGCCCACGCCGCCAACGTCATCCCGCCCACCGCCACCGCCGATCTCGATCTCCGCCTCGTCGTCGGTGAAGACTGGCGCGTCCAGCAGCAGCGCGTCGTCGACTATGTCCGCTCCCGCGGCTACTTCATCGTCGATCGCGAGCCGACCCAGCAGATCCTCACCACCCACCCCCGCGTCGCCCTGATCGTCCGCGACACCGCCAGCTACAACGCCGTCCGCACCCCTATGGATCTCCCCATCGCGAAAGAAGTCATCGCCGCCGTCCAGTCCGCCGTCACCGCAAGAGCAGGCGCCTCGGAGAAGGTCGTCCTCTGGCCCACCATGGGCGGATCGGTCCCCTTAGGCGCCATCGACCGCGCCGCCGATACCCACACCATCACTGTCCCCATCGCCAACTACGACGACAACCAGCATGCCGCCAACGAGAACCTCCGCCTCCAGAACCTCTGGGACGGCGTCCAGACCATGGCCGCCCTGCTCGAGATGCACTAGAGAAAACCGCCCGCCCCCCGCCCAGCGCTCCGAGTCGCCCCCCGCACGCACTTCCCGTCAGGCGAAGCGGGTTTGCGGGATCTGCCCCGCTTCTCCCAGGCAAGCCATTCTCGATGCGTTGCCCTGGGATCGCCGGTCGAGAACTGGTTCGCCGATCGGCCCTGCCGGAAGTCGCTGGACGGGCATTCCTCCGTTATCGACAGGGATGTTAGCCGGTCTGAAGTGTGGGCTATAATCCGCCTCACCATGGCACTCGCCGCTGGTACGAAGCTCGATGGTTACGAGATTCTCGGCCCGTTAGGCGCAGGCGCAATGGGCGAGGTTTATCGCGCCCGCGACCCTGCCCTCAGGCGCGAGGTCGCCGTCAAGGTCCTGGCGTCATTGGTTGCGCTCGATCCCGACCGCCAGCTGCGCTTCGAGCAGGAGGCTCGCGCCGCCGCCGCTCTTGACCATCCCAACATCCTCGCCGTCCACCGGTTCGGAGTTTTCCAGGGCGCACCTTACCTCGTCTCAGAATTGCTTGCCGGCGAATCCCTGCGACAGGCCCTGCAACGCGGCCCGCTTCCGGTTCGCAAAGCCGTCGATTACGCAGTTCAGATCGCGCATGGACTCGCCGCCGCGCACGACAAGGGCATCGTTCATCGCGATCTCAAGCCCGAGAACCTCTTCGTCACCAAAGACGGCCGCATCAAGATCCTCGACTTCGGACTGGCCAAACTGATCCACCTTCAGACTGACTCCGGCGGCGACGCCACCACCGTCCCCCGGCGTACCGATCCCGGCATGGTCATGGGCACGGCCGGCTACATGTCTCCCGAGCAGGTGCGTGGACAACCGGTCGATCATCGCACCGACAACTTCGCCTTCGGAATCATTCTCTATGAAATGCTGACTGGCAAACGCGCCTTCCATCGGTCGACCTCGGCCGAGACGATGACTGCCATCCTGAACGACGAGCCTCCTGCGCTTTCGCAGACTGCGGCGAGCATTCCGCCGGCCCTGCAGCGAGTCGTGAACCGTTGTCTGGAGAAGAATCGCGAGCAGCGCTTCCAGTCCGCGTCTGATCTGGCGTTTGCTTTAGAGGCGCTGTCCGACTCCGGCAGTGCTGCGGCAGTCGCCCCACCATCGTCGCGCCGGCCGCCGCGCAGGACCGCCCTCTGGTCCATTGCTCTGATGGCGGTCGCTTGCCTGGCCGCACTGGCGTACTTCGTTATCGCAAACCGGAACAGCAGGCCGCCGCTGCGCATCTCGGAATATACGCAGCTCACCCATGACGGCCATGCGGGATTCCTCGCCGGAACCGATGGCGAGAGAATCTATCTCACGCCCATTGTCGGCGCTTCGATCTCGGAGGTTTCCTCCTCCGGAGGCGAGATCGAGCCGGTCTCCTACATCACATTGCCGATCCCGGACCTGATTGACGTCTCACCCGATGGGTCGATGCTTCTCGTCATGTCCAACAAAAAAGGTGAATCGGTCTCGGCGCCGCTCTACACGGTGCAGGTTGTGGGAGGCGCGCAGCATTACCTGGCTGACGTAGTCAGCGCCGCCTGGTCTCCGGACGGCAAGTCTGTGGCCTACTCCACGCCGGACGGCAACCTCAATGTCATCGACAGCAACGGGGGCAACGCTCACAAACTGGCGTTTGTGGGAGGTGTTGCACACCCGATCAGCTGGTCGCCGGATGGCAGGACGATCCGCTTTTCCCGCGACCAGTACAGGACAATCTGGGAAATATCGTCGAGCGGTTCCAACCTTCACCCATTGCTCACGGACTGGCAACCTTCCCAGTTGAAGTGTTGCGGCCGCTGGTCGCCCAGCGGAGACTTCTTTGCCTTTCTCGGCCCTGGACCTGCCGGACCCGAGTCCCAGATCTATGCTCTCGACGAACGGCGCGGGCTTTTTCGCCGGCCAGCCAAAAAACCATTTCAATTGACCTATGGTCCCATCGACTGGGACCGCCCGTTTTTCAGCAAGGATGGGAAAAAAATCTTTGCCACCGGTGCCACCCATGCCGGGGAGCTCGTTCGTCTCGATCGCAAGTCGAATCAGTTTCAGCTCTTTCTTGGCGGAATTTCCGCCGACCTGGTGGCCTTCTGCAGAAATGGCCGATCCGTGGCTTATGTCTCGTATCGCGAGGGCATCCTCTGGAGAGCGAACCCGGATGGAAGCGATCGCGTTCAACTCACGAGTCCCCCCTTGCAGGTCACATCGGTGGATTGGTCTCCCGACGGCTCGCAGCTCGTCTTCACGGCTCCGTCTTCCCAGGGTCGCGAGCAGGCCTGGATCATCTCGGCGGAAGGCGGTACGCCACAGCGCCTTCTTCCCGAGGACAGCGGACGGGAGACGGATCCGAGCTGGTCGCCGGACGGGCGCAGGATCGTTTTTGCCGCGGGTGGGATGGAGGACGGCAACGGGCAGAGCAGTTCCATCCGCATTCTCGACCTCGCCAGCCGTCAGGTCACCATGCTTCCTGGTTCAGCAGGCATGTTTTCGCCCCACTGGTCTCCGGATGGTCAGTCGATCAAGGCCGATTCCCAGGACCTGTCCACCCTTTCTGTCTTCGATATAAAGAGCCAGGATTGGTCAGCGCTGCACATCGGCATCCATGCGGATGCCTCGTGGTCGAGCGACAGCCGTTCCCTCTACTTTCTGAGATATGTGGACCAGCCTGCCATCCTGCGCGTTCCAGTCACAGGCGGAGAAGCGAAGGAGGTTGTCGATTTGAAGGACTTCCGTTTCACCGGAACGCTCGGCCTGTGGTTCGGGCTCGATCCCACCGACGCGCCCCTGATGCTGCGCGACGTATCGACCAGCGATGTCTACGCTCTCACGCTCGAAGAGAAATGAAAGCTGCAAAGAC
>DATJNE010000038.1:0-24031 GCA_035508305.1 Acidobacteriaceae bacterium
CTGGCCGCCCCGCTGCTCGTCCGCCAGCGCGCCACCGAGAGCCAGGCCGGCCTGACCCCGCATCAGCGCCGGGAGAATGTCCGCGGCGCCTTCTTTGTTCCGCGGCCGGAGACGGTGCGCGACCGGCACATTCTCCTGATCGACGACATTTACACCACCGGTGCCACGGCACGCGCCTGCTCGACCGCGCTCGTCCGCGCCGGAGCGGCGTCGGTCTGGGTGGCCACCGTGGCCCGCGCCCAGAAAGAACACGCGCTGGCGCCGCGACCCAGGGATTTGCAGCTGCGGGAGCCCGAATCCGAGCTCCCCATGGAACAGGATTTCGTTTTCTGGGAGGAAGCAGGCCGTTCAGCTCCAGCTGACGGCACGGCACGATAATTGCCCAGCCTGGCAACCTGGGCCTTCGACACGGAGGGATGTATGTCGTTGGGGAAAGCTGGTGTTCACGCTCGCAGACAATCCCTGGGCAAAGCCCAGGGCGTTGCGCACAAACTCGAAACGCAGGGTTATGACGGCCTCCGCGTCGTCACCACCACCCAGGCTCTGCAGACGCCGGTGCTCGTGCTAAACGCCTCCTATGAGCCCATCAACATCTGCGGCGCCCGCCGCGCTCTCGTGCTCGTGCTCAAGGGCGTCGCGCGCACCGAAGAAGAGCAGTCCACGGAACTCCATTCCGCGCGCGTGCGCATGGCCATGCCCTCCGTCATCCGCCTGCTCGAGTACCGCCGCATCCCCCACCAGACCCGCGCTCTTTCGCGCAAGAACATTCTGCTGCGCGACCGCAACACCTGCCAGTACTGCGGTGTCATTCTGCCCTCCGCCGAGCTTACCCTCGACCACGTTGTGCCTCGTTCGCGCGGCGGCCTCTCCACGTGGGAAAACCTCGTCGCAGCGTGCCACTCCTGCAATCGCCGCAAAGGCAGTCATCTGCTCAACGAACTGGAGCATATGAAGCTGCAGCGCGAGCCGCGCCCCTTCACGCTCCACACCAGCCGCCACATCATGCGCATGATCGGCCACTCGGATCAAAAGTGGCGGAAGTATCTGTACTACTAGGTTGGCACTTGCGCCGCGCCCTCCCTCATGCCCGTCGTTGAGGAGGTTCTGTGAAGCAGAACATCGCTACCCTGGCCGTGATCCTCGTCGCCGTGATTTTTTTCGCTGTGGTTGCATCGCATCTCCCCTGGACCGCAAATCGCATCGCCGGCGTCGCCATCATCCTTCCCGCTCTGGTCTGTTTTGTTCTCGCTCGCATCCAGCTGGGCAATGCTTTCAGCGTGAAAGCCAGGGCCTCCAGCCTGGTGACGACCGGTCTCTACGCGCGCATCCGCAACCCCATCTACGTCTTTGGCGCGCTGATGCTCGCCGGGATCATCGTCTATTCGGGAGAATTCTGGCTCCTGCTCCTGCTTCTCGTCCTCGTCCCTCTGCAGGTTTACCGCAGCCTCAAGGAGGCGCAGGTGCTCACCGACAAATTCGGCACAGCCTATCTCGAGTACAGAAAGAAAACGTGGTTCTGAAGCGGGGAGACGCCGATTCCCTCTCCGTCACCGGCTCCTGCAGCCGCTTCCTCCGGCGGCTTCGCCCATCCCGTATCGCAGTAGACGCTCCAGGTTTTGACCCTGCCGTCCGTGATCTCTGCCAGCCAGGCAGCGCCCACGCGCCACCGGGACGTCAGCGCTCGGCCGTCGACCTTCCATCCGCCGCCTGCCTCGCCGAACAGTGCCACTCGCGGCCCGTCCGGCAGAGCCGTGTCCACTCGAATCCAGTACTCCGGAAATGCCTCGAAAAAATAGCGCCAGCCGGTGACCATCGTATCTGCGCCGCAAAAACTCCGCCCCAGCGCGTCGGTGAAGGTGTGATCCTCGGTCATCAGCCCGCGCATCGCCGCCAGATCAGCCCGGTTGATCGCCTGTACAAACGCCTGCGCCACACCGAGAGACGAGTCCGGCATCGCGGTCTCCTCCTTGAATGCAACGGAGGGTAGCACGACTCGGTTGTTTCCAGCTTGAAATCGCGTCCGAAGAAGGCTCGGGGCGCGTACCGGCGCCCGGCCCCTATTCCCACCTTCTGAAGATCAGCGACCCGTTCGTGCCGCCGAAACCGAACGAATTCGACAGTGCAATGTCGATGCGCCCCTTCTGCGGGTGGTTCGGCACGTAGTTCAGCACGCACTCCGGATCCGGATTCTCCAGATTCGCCGTCGGCGGCGCCGTCTGGTGCATCAGCGCGAGGATCGTGATTCCCGCCTCCAACCCCCCGGCTCCGCCCAGCAGATGCCCGGTCATCGACTTCGTCGAGCTGATCATCAGCTTCCTGCCCGTCGCGTGTTCGCCGAAGATCCGCTGCATCGCCTTCGACTCCACCGCGTCGCCCAGCGTCGTCGAGGTCGCATGCGCGTTCACATAGTCCACCTGGTGCGGCTCGATCTTCGCGCTCCTCAGCGCGTTGCGCATCGCCCGATAGCACCCGTCCCCATCCTCCGGCATGCCGGTGATGTGATACGCGTCGGCGCTCATCCCGTATCCGATGATCTCCGCCAGGATCTTCGCGCCGCGTGCCTTCGCGTGCTCCAGTTCCTCGAGCACCAGAATCCCCGATCCTTCACCGACGACAAATCCGTCCCGGTCCTTGTCGAACGGCCGGCACGCATGCTGCGGGTCGTCATTGCGCGTCGAAAGCGCACGCATCGCGGCAAAGCCGCCGATGCCCATCGGCGTGATGGCCGCCTCCGAACCGCCCGCGATCATCACTTCCGCGTCGCCGCGCTCGATGATCCGGTAGGCATCGCCGATCGAGTGCGCGCTGGTCGTGCACGCCGTCGCCGTTGCCTCGTTCGGCCCCTTCGCGCCGTAGCGGATGCTCACCTGCCCCGCTGCCAGATTAATAATCGCTGCCGGAATAAAAAACGGCGATATCTTGCGCGGACCGCCCAGCAGCATATTATTGTGTTCGCGCTCGATCACGTCGAACCCGCCGATCCCTGACCCGATGAACACGCCCACGCGATCGCTGTTCTCGGCGGCGATCTTCAGCCCGGAGCTCTCCATCGCCTCCTGCGTCGCCGCCAGAGCCAGATGGATGAAGCGCCCCATCTTGCGCGCTTCCTTCTTGTCCACAAATTGCAGGGGGTCGAAGTTCTTCACTTCGGCGGCGAACGTGACCGGAAAGCCCGTCGTATCGAACCCGGTGATGGTGGCCATCCCGCTTTTCGCGGCCAGCAGATTGTTCCAGACCTCGGTGGCGGTGTTGCCTACAGCGGATACCAGTCCGAGCCCCGTGACGACGACACGTCGTTGCAAGTTTACTTGCCACCTTTCGCGTTCTTGTCGATGTAGTCGATCGCGTCCTTGACCGTCTTGATCTTCTCGGCGTCTTCATCCGGTATCTCAAGATCGAAGGCTTCCTCGAACTGCATCACCAGCTCAACCACGTCCAGCGAGTCCGCTCCCAGATCTTCCTGGAACGAAGCGGTTGGCGTCACTTCCGCCTCATCCACCTGCAATTGCTCGACGATGATCTGCTTCACCTTCTCTTCCACACCTGATGCCATGCGTCTCTCCTGTGGTCCTTCGTTCCTGTTGATGCTGAAATCCGGCAGGGGGGATGCGAAGCCTCTGCGCGTACGCCGCCGAGGTTCGCCCGCAGCGTACCGCCCCTCAGCTCCGAAATTCCAAGTCTACTGAGGCCGCCTGGTAGTGTAAAGCACACCCCCGAACCCCTATGCGCCCCGCACTCCAGACGATCCGCTCGTCTCTAATCTGCTACCCTGCAGACTCTCGCCCCCTCACCACCCCAGCCGCCTGCAACGGAGAATCTCGCAGATGAAAACCCGCTCCGCTCTCGTCTCTGCTCTCGGTCTCCTCGCCGCTGCCTCCCTCCTGGCCCAGGATCGCTCCTACGGCCGTTCCGTCGTTTCCACTCCCTATGGCATTGTGGCCAGCAGCTGGGTCCAGGCCTCGCAGGCCGGCGCGCGCATCCTCGAGCAGGGCGGCTCGGCCATCGACGCCGCCATCGCCACCAACGCCGTCCTCAATGCCTCCGAGCCCATGATGAATGGCATGGGCGGCGACCTCTTCGCTATCTACTGGGACGCGAAATCCGGCAAGCTCTACGGCCTGAACGCCAGCGGCTGGTCTCCCCAGGCCCTCACCATCGACCTTCTCCGCGCCAAAGGTGACACCTCGATGCCCCGGAAGGGCATCGACTCCGTCACCGTCCCCGGCATGGTCGACGGCTGGGCAAAACTCCACGCCCGCTGGGGCAAGCTTCCCTGGGCTGAGCTCTTTGAGCCCGCCATCTTCTACGCCGACCACGGCGTCACCGTCCCCGAGATGATCCACGACTACTGGGCCGCGGCCGCTGACCGCCTCCAGGACAACGCCGAGAGCCGCCGCGTCTTCCTGCCCAACGGCGAGGTCCCCGCTGCCGGGCAGATCTTTATGAATCACGACCTCGCCAACACGCTCCGCATCATCGCCGACCGTGGCGAGGAGGCCTTTTACCAGGGACCCATCGCCCAGGCCATTCTCAAAACCTCCAGCGAAAACGGAGGCACCATGACGGCTGCCGATCTCGCGCAGTATTCCGCCGAGTGGGTCGAACCCGTCTCCACCACCTACCGCGACTGGACCATCGATGAGCTCCCGCCCAACGGCGATGGCATCGCCGCCCTCGAAATGCTCAACATCATGGAGCAGTTCCCGCCCGATCCGGCCGGTCCGCGCAGTCCCGGCGAGCTCCACACCCGCATTGAAGCCATGAAGCTCGCCTACGCCGATGTGAAGGCCTACGACGGCGATCCGCGTTTTTCGAAGATCCCCGTCGACCAGCTCATCTCGAAATCCTACGCCGCCCAGCGCGCCATGCTCATCGATCCTGCCCGCGCCAACTGCACCGTTGCCCCCGGCGCCCTCCGCGGCAGCGACACCACGTACCTCTCTGTCGTCGACAGCGATGGCAACATCGTCTCCTTCATCCAGAGCAACTACGACGAATTCGGCTCCGGGATCACCGTCGACGGCATGGGCTTCGTCCTCCAGGACCGCGGCGGCCTCTTCAAACTCGACCCGAGCTCGCCCGACGCCCTCGCCGGACGCAAGCGCCCCATGCACACCATCATCCCCGGCTTCATGCAGCGCGGCGATGAGCACATCGGCTTCGGCATCATGGGCGGCTGGAACCAGCCCCTCGCCCATGCACAATTCGTCTCGAA
The DNA here is from genome assembly GCA_035508305.1 of Acidobacteriaceae bacterium. Lineage (GTDB taxonomy): Bacteria > Acidobacteriota > Terriglobia > Terriglobales > Acidobacteriaceae > Palsa-343. The sequence goes on from DATJNE010000038.1 coordinate 5,216, forward strand.
TATCGCTGACTACCACATGAACATCCAGGCCGCGCTCTCCGAGCCCCGCTTCACGGTCAACGCTCAGCTCGGCTGCCACATCGTCATCGAATCGCGCGTCGGCCAGGCCACCATCGCTGCCCTCACGAAGATGGGCCACCAGCTCGATGTCCGCAAGGAATACTCCACCACCATGGGCCGCGGCCAGGCCGTCCTCCACAACAGCGCGACGAACATCAACTACGGAGCGTCCGATCCCCGCGCCGACGGCGCCGCCATCCCCGAGCAGCCGAAGTTCCCGCAGCCTGTGCCGGAGCGAATCGCCAAATCCACGCCTTAGTTCGTCCCTCGCAGGGATCAAGTCGGTTAACTCTGGAAAACCCGGCCCCCCGCCGACTCGCCGCGGCGGTAGACTCAGCCCATGCTCCTCCCCGCATTGGCCCTCGCCGCCGGCCTGGCTCTTGGCGCGCTCATCGCCTGGCTCATGGCGAGCAATCGCAGCGCCGCCGATCGCCATCGCGCTGAATCTCTTCTCGCCGAGCTCGCGGACCGCACCTGTACCCTGGAGTCCGAACGCGCTCGCGCCTCCGAACTCCAGGCCGAGGTTGCGCGCCTGGAAGAACGCGTCAAGGCCGAAAAACAATCCTTCGAGCAGGCACGCGCCTCACTCAGGGAATCCTTCGACTCGCTCGCCGCGAAAGCCCTCCAGGACAACAACAAGAACTTCCTCGCCCTCGCCCAGCTCGAACTCGGCAAACAGCAGTCCTTCGCCACCCAGACTCTGGAGTCGAAAGAGAAGGCCATCGAAACTCTCCTCAGGCCCGTCGGCCAGGCCCTGGAAAAGCTCCAGACCACGACCCACGAGCTCGAAGTCAAACGCGAAGGCGCCTACCAGAGCGTCATCGGCGCCGTGAAAGCCGTCGCCGAAGTCAGCGACCGCCTCGGCGCCAACGCGCAGAAGCTCACCGAGGCCCTTCGCCGCCCGCAGGTGCGTGGCAACTGGGGTCAGGAGCAGCTGGAGCGATGCATCGAATTCGCCGGCATGGTCGAGCACGTCTCCTTCGAGAAGGAAGTCGTTACCGCAGACGGCCTCCGCCCCGACTGCATCGTGCAGCTGCCCAACGACCGCACCATCATCATCGACGTCAAAACGCCCCTTGAAGCTCTGCTCAACGCCGGTAACTGCAACGAGGAAACGGAGCGCCAGCTGCTGCTCGCCGCCCATGCCCGCAACGTTCGCGACCACGTCAAAGAACTCTCGTCCAAGAGTTACTGGAAACAGTTCGACGAATCCCCGGACTTTGTCGTCTGTTTTCTCCCCAGCGAAGCTTCCTTCAGCGCCGCGCTCGAGCAGGATGCCGAGCTCATCGAATACGGCAGCCGCGCCAACGTCATCCTCGCTACGCCCACCACGCTCATCGCGCTGCTCAAGGCCGTCGCCTATGGCTGGCAGCAGATGGAGATCACCCGCAACGCCATCGCCATCCGCGAAGCCGCCGAGAAGCTTTACGACAAGCTCACCACCACGCGGAATTACTTCGACAGCCTTGGCAATTCGCTCAAGCGCTCGATGGCTCTCTACAACAGCCTCGTTGGCTGCGTCGAAGGCCGTGACAGCGTCTTCGATCAGGCGCGCAGGATGCACGAGCTCGGCATCGGCCACCACGAAATCCCCGAAACCATGCCCGCTCTCGAGCCTCCGGCGCGCGAACTGAAAGCGGACGACTGGAAGCCCGACTCCCAGGGCGCGCTCGCCTTTGCCGCTGCGGCCGACGATCCTGACAAGCAGCGCTGATCCGGTCTCTCAGCCCTTCGCGTCCACTCCCAGCGCCCCGCGCACCCGTTCCCACGTGACGTGGAAATCCTCGGGCAGAATCCGCGTCTCGCTCACCACCGTCAGAAAATTCGTGTCGCCGGTCCAGCGCGGCAGCGCATGCAGATGCACATGTCCCCCCACCCCGGCGCCGGCCGACTTGCCCAGATTCAGCCCGAAATTCAATCCATCCGGGTGATACAACTCCACCAGGGCCCGCTCCGACCGCTGCGCCAGGTCCATCATCTCGCGCGCCGTCTCCTGCGCCAGCCCCGCCAGCGACGCCTGATGTTCGTACGGCACCACCATGATGTGTCCCGAGGTATAGGGATAGCGGTTCACGCAGATGTAGTTCTTCCCGGCGCGCAGCACGATCCCCGCCGCGCGCTCCGCCTCGCGCCGGTCCATCCCATGCTCCACCGCATAATCCGCCGCGGCAATCATGTTGCAGAAAACGCAGCCCAGGTCCCCCGGCCACGCGTCCAGTTCCGCGGGAATCCCCGCGCGCTTCTTCTTATCGACTTCGGTGACGTAGGTGTAACGCCACGGTGTCCACAGATAGTCCACCCGCGCAGTATAACGTCCGCACGCGTCCGGTCCGTTACCGCGTCTCGGTCACCTTCTCGCCCATTGCCTGTACCTTGCTGTGCCGTACCGAGTAGGTGAAATAAATCACCAGCCCGATGATCAGCCAGCTGAAGAACCCGATCTTCGCCGGCGTGTCCGACGACACCATCAGCGCCAGCGCGATGATCATTCCCATAATCGGCACAAACGGCACCCACGGCGTGCGGAACGGCCGCGGGCAGTCCGGCTGCGTCCTCCGCATCACCATCACGCCCAGGCACACAATCGTGAACGCCAGCAGCGTGCCCAGGCTCACCAGCTCGCCGAGGAAAGAAATATTGAAGAACGCCGCCAGAAACGCCACCAGCACGCCCGTCGCAATCGTCACCAGCCACGGCGTGCGGAATTTCGGATGAATGCTGCTCACCCATTTCGGCAGCAACCCGTCGTGCGCCATCGTGTACAGCACGCGCGTCTGCCCCAGGATCATCACCAGCATCACCGACGCCAGGCCGGCAATCGCACCCAGATCGATCAGCACCACTCCCCACGTCGCTCCGATCGCCGCCGCCCCGTCCGCCACCGGCGAGGGCGTATTCAGGCTGCCGTATGGCTTGATGCCTGTCAGCAGGCCGCTCACGATGATATAGAGAATCGTGCAGATGATCAGCGATCCCAGAATCCCGAACGGCAGATCCTTTTGCGGATTCCTCGCCTCCTGCGCCGCCGTCGACACCGCGTCGAACCCGATATACGCGAAGAACACCACGCTGCCGCCGCGCATGATCCCCGACCAGCCAAACGCCCCGAAGCTCCCCTGATTTTTCGGAATGAACGGGTGCCAGTTCGCCATCATGTGGTGCCAGTGCCCGAACGCATACGCCGTCGCAATTCCGATGAAGAACAGCACCACCGAGACCTTGATCATCACCGCGGCGCTGTTGAAGTTCGCCGACTCCTTCACCCCCACCACGAGGATCGTCGTCACCACGATGATCGCGCACAGCGCGAAGATGTCGACCCTGGCCGAAAACGGGTGCCCAAACAGGTTCAGAGCCAGCGACGGCGTCGGATTGAACGGCATTTTGATCCCGAAGTAGCCCAGCAGGCTGCTCACGTATCCGCTCCAGCCCACCGCCACCGTTGCCGCGCCAAATGCATACTCCAGGCACAGCGCCCATCCGATGATCCACGCCATTAGTTCGCCCAGCGTCGTGTATCCATAGGTATACGCGCTGCCCGCAATCGGAATCATCGAGGCGAACTCCGCGTAGCACAGCCCGGCAAACACGCAACCCACGCCCGCCACCACAAACGACAGCACGATCGCCGGTCCCGCGAACTGCGCTGCCGCCGTTCCCGTCAGAACGAAGATGCCCGCGCCGATGATCGCGCCGATCCCCAGTGTGATCAGGTTCGTCGCTCCCAACGAGCGCTTCAGCGTGTGCTCGCCTTCTTCGGCGGCCTCCTGCCGGATGACGGAAAGCGGCTTGGTTGCGAAAAGTCTAGCCATTCTCGGCTGTTCCTCCAGAAATGAGATCAGGCGCGCCTTCCGCCCCGAGAGAATCGGCGGTCGCCGCCCTGCGGGACCACACCAGGAATACCGGCACGCCCAGCAGCACAATCACCAGGCCCGGCCACGTGTACTGGGGTTTGTAGCGCAATAATACGATACAAATCCACGCCGCCATCAATATATAGACAGCCGGCAGTACCGGGTATCCGATCGCCCGGTACGGCCGCTCCGCCTGCGGCCGCTTCGCGCGCAGCACGTACAGGCACGCAATCGTCAGGATGTAGAAAATCAGCTCCGTGCAGATGATGTATTCCAGCAGCTGGTTGTAGCTGCCCGAGATGCACAGGAAGCAGCTCCACACTGCCTGCACGATCAGCGCCGCCACGGGCGTGTGCCACTTCGGATGCAGCTTCCCCGCAGCTCTGAAGAACAGCCCGTCCCGGCTCATCGCGTAGTACACCCGCGCACCCGCGAGCGTCAGACCGTTCGCGCACCCGAAGGTCGAGATCAGGATCGCGCCCGCCATCAGATACGCCCCGGCCCGCGAGAAGATCAGCTGCAGCGCCGCCGTCGCCACCCGGTCTTCCGACGCGTACTGGATGCCCCGCGCTGCGATCGTCGTCCCGTGCGGATCCCCATGCAGCGGCAGCGCCATCAGATACACAAAATTTGCCAGGATATACAGCCCCAGCACGAGCGACGTCCCCAGCGCCAGCGACAGCGGCAGATTCCGCCTCGGATTCCGCACCTCGCCCGCCGTGTAGGTCACGTTGTTCCACGCATCGGCCGAGAACAGGGACCCGGTCTGCACCACCGCCAGAATCGTCAGCAGGCCCACCATCGCCGTCGCGCCGCCCACCCCCACCTGCACCCCGTGCAGCGTGTGCCAGCCCGCGCCCGCCCAGAAATTTTTGCCGAAGTTCGCTTTGAGCGCTGCGATATTCCGCCCGAAGAGCACCCCCACGATCACCAGCCCCAGCAAGGCCGCGGTCTTCGCCGTCGTAAAAACGTTCTGCACCAGCGCGCCCAGCTTCACCCCGAACACGTTGATCGCCGCCAGCAGCAGGATGATCGCAATTCCTGCCAGGTTCGCTGTCGAGACGCCGATGTCCATGTCGCCCAGCATCATCGGCCCCACATGCCACGTTGGCACGTGCCCGATGTGCCACACCCAGTTGGTTGTCGAAACCGATGGGAAGAACACGCCCAGGAATTTTCCGAACGCCACCGCCACCGCCGCAATCGTCCCTGTCTGGATCACCAGAAACAGCGTCCACCCGAACAGGAATCCCCAGATCTTCCCCAGCGCCTCGCGCAGATAGATGTACTGCCCGCCCGCCCGCGGCATCATTGCCGCCAGCTCGCCGTAACTGAGCGCGCCGATGATCGTCATCACCGCCGTCACCAGCCACGCCCCGATCAGTAGCGCCGGTGAACCCACGTTGCGGCTGATATCCGCCGGTACCAGGAAGATTCCCGACCCGATCATCGATCCCACAACGATCGCCGTCGCGCTGAACAACCCGAGACTCGCTACCAGCCCCGGTTTTCCCGAAGCAGGACGACCCGCAGGTTGCTTTCCCTCAGAAGGTGCGGACGTAACAGACGGGGAACTCACGTGTCCTACTGTTCTACTTGAATTTTGCAAGAAAGTCTCTTGCCGATTCGCGCACCGGCCGCCCTGCGCCAAAAATCGCCGCGATCACCGCCACAGAATCGGCGCCGGCTGCGATCACCGCCTCCGCCGTTTCCACAGTCATCCCCCCGATCGCCACCAGCGGCTTGCTGGTCAGCGCCCGCGCGCGCCGCACCCCCTCCAGCCCGATCGCCGGATCCGGATTCTCCTTGCTTCCCGTCGCAAACACCGGCCCAATCGCAATGTAATCCACCGGCTCGAGATCCGCCGCACGCGTCTGCTCTTCGTTGTGCGTCGATACGCCCACCCAGACCGCGTCCCCCACCAGCCTCCGTGCCTCGCGCGCCGGCCAATCCTCCTGTCCCACGTGCACGCCATCCCAGCGCAGGCTCCGTACCAGCGACGCGCGATCGTTCAGGATCAGCCGCATTCCGCCGGCTGCCTCCCGGATCGTCCGCGCATCCTCGATCACCACTGCGTCCGTATCCCGCTTGTTCCGATACTGCAGAATCTCGACGCCCGCCTCCGTCAGTTCCCCGACAACCCGCCGCAGCCCCTCGGCCCGCTGCCCGCCGTCAGCCCCAGCCTCGCGCAACACCGTCTCCGCATCCAGAATCGGATACAGCCGCGGAATCCGCCGCCCACCCGCCACGCGCCCTCCGTCGCAGCAAAAGAAAAGAGCCCTGCCACGCCGTAGCGTAACAGGGCCTCTTTCGTTTCTGTGCTGCCGTGCGCGCGGCGCTACCGGGGCGCCACTCCCAGCGTCATCTGCGATCCGCTGTCCAGGGTCACGTTCCGGTTGTGCCCGGTTAGCATCGTGCCCATCGTTGCGCCGCCGGCTGCGCTCGCGCCGCCCGGACCCGCGGCCACATTCACGGTGCTGAACATCACGCCGGAAAGGTTCCCCACCGGCATCGCCGCGCCCAGCTCGCCATTCACCCCGGCGCCGCTGTTCAGCCCGGCTCCGTTCTCCGCCACCCGGCCGGCCGTCCCCAGCGTGCTGTCCGCTGTGCCGTTGATGCCCGACGTGACGTTGCCCGCGAGGCCATTCGCCGTGCCGCCCACCGATCCGGCCGCAGGACCCGTGGCGCCACGCACCGTCCCGGCCCCCGCGCCCACCAGGCCTCCGCCCCCGCCGCCGCGCTCCATCCCGCCACCGCCGGGCGCCTGCATCCCGCCGCCCGCCATCATGTCATCCGATCCGCTGGCCGACGCCATCGGCGCCGGCGCGGCAAGCGACCGCACCATCGCGTTCAGCGGAACCTCGCGCCCGTCCTTCAGCAGCGCATGATCGAATGCGAACGCCACGCGACCGTCGTGATTCTCCTTCGACCGCGCCTCGACCTCCGTCACGTGTCCAACCAGCTTCGATCCTTTCGGAAGCTTCGTTCCATCCGCCAGCCGCGCCTCGCTGGTCGTCTTTGCCATCACTTCGTCGCCGACCTTTGCGTCCTTGCTGTCGATCTTCTTCGTCAGCTCCGCCGATACATTCGCCGCCTGCATCGCCGAGGCCGACGACGCCTGTCCCGCCTGCGCCGTTTCACTCGCATACGTGCCGGCTCCCGCCGACGCCTGCGCCATTGCGCCCGGCGCTCCCAGCCCCGCAACCAGAACTGCAGCCACTGTCCATGTCATCTGTCGGTTCATCTTCTTCGCCTCACCGGGACCTCTGTTTCCGCACATCCTTCTGCGGGTGTCTGGCGCAGTTCGATGCGCGCGCTGCTCCCTGGGTTGGGAGAGTACCACCCCAGCGATCTCAAAAGTGAGATGGAGTTACAACAGGAACGCGCCGCAGGATTCGCCCGAGCAGGCTTGCGCACACACAACTTCCCTCTTCGCGCAGCCTCACGGGATTGGGCTGGCCCTAGTTGAACGGAATCGAAACGGCAGGCATCCCCACAACTGCCCGGTCGCAGCAGACATGTTTCGCTTCCAGCCGCAGCCGCTCTGCCGGAGTTTTGTACGCTCCGATCGTGGTCATGCAGAACGGGCAGCGAAGAAGGGTGGAAACCGTCGCCAGACGCACCGGGGGAAGCTGTCTGGGGATGACGTGCGTGGTCTTGACTGAAGGATTCATCGCTCTCTCCTCGACAGAGTCGCGACGTGCGGGCCTTGAACGCCGTATGTGTGGCTCTTCAGTCCCCATTATTGCACGCAAGGGTCACACGAATTCCGCAACCCCCTGCAAATTTTCATGTGACCAACAGTTACCAACGTTTGGGCGTGTTCCATCGCAGGAAGCGCGCAGGTGGTCGGACCTCGCACGGCAGATTTCCCTGCGCGGCTGCCCCAATTCCACGCAGTTTGCAGTGCTCTCGTCAAGACTTACCCCGCCCGCGCCGATGCCTCAGTCGGAAACCAACGATCTCCCGGGAACGATCTCCTGTGACTATCCGCGCCATCGCCGTCAACACCAGCCCCGTCGTCCTCCTCGGCTCTGCCAACCCGCGCATCATTGAAACCCTGAGTACGACCCTGGAGTCCTGGCACTACCAGGTCGACCTGGCGCAGGACGGCAATGACGCCCTGGCTCGCCTCATGGCCCCCGAGGCCCCAGCCATCGCCGTCCTCGACATGGACCTGCCGCATCCGGCGGCCACGGAAGTCGTCTGGGAAATTCGCCGCCACGCGGAGCGCCGCACCTGGTGTATCCTCCTCAGCGACCACCCCGGCGGCGAGCGGGTGCGCGCCGCCCTCCAGTGCGGCGGCGACGACTTCTTGGTCTGCCCACCGGAAAACACTTCTCTCGAAGCCTCCGATTTTCGCGTCCGCATGCGCGTCGCCGAGCGCGTCCTCTCTCTCGCCAGCCGCGTGCAGAAGCAGTCCGCCGAAGTCCGCTATCACGCCACCCACGACGGTCTCACCGGGCTCTGGAACCGCGAAGCCCTCCTCAGCCTCACCTTTCAGGAAACCGACCGCGTCCAGCGCATGAAGATTCCTCTCAGCCTCCTGCTCCTCGACCTCGACGATTTCTCCCGCATCAACCATGACTACGGCTTCGAAGCCGGCGACCGCATCCTTATCGAGATCGCCAACCGCTTCCGCCGCCAGCTGCGCAGCTACGACCTCATCGGCCGCTGCGGCGAGGACGAGTTTCTCCTCGCCCTCCCCGGATGCGATCTTGAAAACGCTTCCCTTCTGGCCGACCGCATCCGCGAACTCATCCTCGGCCATCCCTTCCCCATCGACCAGGAGTCACCCGCCCTCACCGCCAGCATCGGTATCGCAGTCAGCCTGGGCCGCTCTCCTCTGGTTGTCCTTCGCGAAGCCGAACGCGCCCTCGCTGAAGCCAAGATGGCCGGCAAGAACTGCGTCCGCGGCGATGCCCCCGAATCTTCCCTCACGCAGACCCTGCTCGCCGCCGACTGAAGCCCCGGTCCAATCCCGGCTCCCGGCTCCGCTCCCCGCCTGGCGGCCGTCGCCCGGTGCCCGCGCCTGCATTTTTCTCTGTAAACTTGCCCCGTGAAATCCCGTCTATCTGGTCGCATGGAAGAGATTGCCACCACTCCGGGGAGCTTGCTCTCCGGGGGCCCCGGCGCCGGCAACGAGCTCGCCATCGAGAAACGGGAGCAGGCCATGCTGGAGCTCGCCGACTTCGACGAAGTCGTGCGCGTCTACCGGCCGCGCATCCTGCGCTTCCTCCTCTCGTCTCTCACCGACCGGGATGCCGCCGAAGCGCTCACCCAGGAGTGTTTCCTGAAAGCCTGGAGCGCGCGGCATCAGTTCCGCGGCGACTCCAGCCTGAGCACCTGGCTGACGCGCATCGCTGTCAACCTGATGCGCGATCACCTCCGCAGCCGCAGTCTGCGCTTCTGGCAGAAGACCCGCGGCTCGGCGCTCGATGTCATGGACATCAGCGACTGGATTCCGGACGGGCGCAGCTCCCCGGAGAGCCTGGCCCTGGCCCGGGATCGCGTTGCCGCCGTCTGGCGCGCGGTGAAAGATTTGTCGGCGCATCAGCGAACCGTGTTCGTGCTGCGCTTTGTCGAGGAACTGGAGCTGGAGGAGATTGCATCGACCATCGGGATGAACCTCAGCACGGTGAAATCCCACCTGTATCGGGCGCTCGCCGTCATTCGCGAGCGCCTCGGAGAAGCATAATGAAATTCCGCAAAGACGTTGTTGCCAACCCGGAACCCGACGCCACCCGCGAAGAGGTTCGCGCCATGGCCGAAGCCCTCAGCCTCTACCGCTCCGCCATGCATCATCTGGGGGACCGTGAGATCGCACGCCGCCCTGCCCTGCAGGACCGCGCCGAGCCTGGCCCGGCGCGCCTGATCCGCCTGCGCCTCCTGCTCGCGCCGGCTCTCGGTGCCGCCGTCGCGGCCGGCGTTCTTGTGCCCGTCTACGCGCATTTCCATCACACGCACTCTTCCCGCGCCGGCACGGATGCCACCCGGCCCGGCCCGGCCGAAACCCGCGCCGCCGTCGACGACGCCGCCCTGATGAATCAGATCGATACCGAGCTTTCTGAAGATGTACCGGACGCTCTCCGGCCACTCGCCGACCTGAGCGATCAGACCACCACCAATTCCGCTTCGGAGAAGAAGAATGTCACGCAAGAGTAGCTTCCTCCTTGCCGCGCTGCTTTGTTTACTCGCTCCTGGATTTGTGTTCGCCCAATCCTTCGACGGTCCGCCGTCGGGGCCCGGCGGACCAGACCCGATGCAGGGGCCAGGCTTCGGCCCCCCGCCCATGGAGCACGCCTTCCACGATCACTTCGGCCGCTGGTGGCGCGAACCGGACCTTGCCCAGCAGCTCGGCCTCACCGATCAGCAGAAAAAACAGATGGACGACATCTTTCTGCAGCATCGCCTCAAGCTGATCGATCTCAACGCCAACCTCGAGAAGCAGGAAACCCTTCTCCGTCCCATGATCGAAGCCGATCAGCCCGATGAAGCGAAGATCCTTGCCCAGATCGACGCTGTCGCCCAGGCTCGCGCCGATCTAGAAAAGGCCAACGCCCGCATGCTCTTCGACATCCGCAAGACGCTGACCCCCGACCAGTGGCAGAAGCTGAAGACTATGCGCGAAGAGCATCGTCCCGACAAGAGAATGATGCGAGACGGCCGTCGCGGCCCCGGCGGTCCGGGCGGTCCTGGCGGTCCACAGATGTGGCGGAAACACCGCATGTCTCCGCCCAATGGTTCGGCTCCTGCTCCCGGCTCGGCCCCGCCGCCGGCTCCGAGCCAGACCCCTCAGCCTCCATCGGACAACCAATAAAGACCCCTGCAGTCCTGGCAATGCATCGGGGAGCGATTTCGGCCGCTCCCCTTTCTCATTTCCCAAAAGTCAACACCCCTGTTCCCTACTTCCGTAACCAAAGTTCTGCCCCATTCTCGTTCTTGTCACACGCACTTGAATTGACATGCCCATAGCGCGGCACTATAGTTTTTACAGGGGGTTTGCGCGCTCGGGATTCATTGCGCTCACCTTCGATCGCCACTCCTGCTCCTTCCAGTCCTGCCGGTTGTTCCCTTCAGGAGATCGATGTTGCGATCCCACGCACACCGTCTCCGATGGGTTACTCCGCCCGATTGGGCATCGAGCAGCCGCGACGATCCCCGAACTTCGTCGAGAACCGCGCCAGGGACCCACGCCCTCCCGCTAACGGCGAAGAAAGCTGCGGCTCGGACTCCGGCACGTCGTATCGTCTGGATTCCCCGCTGCGGGGCGGATTCCGGGAGCCGCCGCATGAGTCCCGGAGCTGTCTATGGCACACGTCCTCAATCCTGAAACGACCGAGAGCAATCCTCTGAACACCGAACTGGAAACCCCAACGCTGGAAGCCCCGCCGGAGCCGTCTGAGCCGGTGGCTGAAACCACCTCCAACCCCGAAGCCTCCTTCGACCCGACGCCCGCCGCTGCCGCCGCCGAGCAATCCGCTCCGGCCGAAGCCCCCGAGCATCACGAAGAGCCCGACCTCAGCATGGAAGACTTCGCCGCCGCCCTCGAGTCCTTCGACCGCGAGCAGGCCGCCGAAGCCGCCGCTCAGGCCTTTGACGATTCCGCCATTGTCACCGGCACCGTCATTAAGCTCACCGATAAACATGTCGTCGTCGACGTCGGAATGAAGTCCGAGGGGCTCATCCCCATCGAGCAGGTTGTCGACCATACCGGCCAGCCCAGGCTGAAGCCCGGCGACTCCGTCGACGTCGTCATCGAGCGCGAGGAGCCCGAAGGTGGCTACCTGCTCGGCTACGAAAAAGCCCAGCGGCTCCGTGTGTGGGATACGGTGGAGAAGGCGCACAACGAGAAGACAGCGCTGACCGGAACGGTGGTGGGCCGCGTCAAGGGCGGCCTGACCGTCGACATCGGGATCAAGGCGTTCCTGCCCGGCTCTCAGCTGGAGCTCCGCCCCGTTCGCAACCTCGACGCCTGGATCGGCCAGCCCATTCAGGTCCGCGTCATCAAGCTGAACAAGAAGCGCGGCAACGTCGTCGTCTCCCGCAAGGAAATCCTCGAGGAGGAACAGACCGTCCGCCGCTCGCAGACCCTGGAGCACCTCGAGGAGGGCGCTGTCCTCACCGGCACCGTCAAAAACCTCACCGACTACGGCGCCTTCGTCGACCTCGGCGGCATCGATGGCCTCCTGCACATCACCGATATGTCCTGGGGCCGCCTCACCCATCCTCGCGACCTCGTCAACGTCGGCGATGAGATCCAGGTCAAGGTTCTCAAATTCGACAAGGAGAAGCAGCGCGTCTCCCTCGGCTTCAAACAGCTCACCCCCGACCCCTGGCTCGACGCCGCCGAGCGCTATCCCATCGGTGCCCGCGTCAAGGGCCGGGTCCTCAGCGTCACCGATTATGGCGCTTTCGTCGAGCTCGAACAGGGGATCGAGGGCCTTGTCCACGTCTCCGAGATGACCTGGTCCAAGCGCATGAAGCACCCCTCCAAGCTGGTGAAGCCGGGCGACGAAGTCGAGACCGTCATCCTCGCCGTCAATCCCGCCGACCGCCGCATCTCCCTCGGCATGAAGCAGCTCCTCGAGAATCCCTGGGAGCATCTCGCCGACAAGTACCCCACCGGCGCCACCGTCGAAGGCCGGGTGCGCAACCTCACCGACTTCGGCGCCTTTATCGAGATCGAGGACGGCATCGACGGTCTGGTTCACGTCAGCAACCTCAGCTGGACCAAGCGCGTCAAGCATCCTTCTGAAGTTCTGAAGAAGGGCGAGAAAGTTCGCGCCGTCGTCCTCGGCGTCGAGCCCGAGAACCGCCGTCTCTCCCTCGGCATCAAGCAGCTCCAGCCCGACGTCTGGGAGACCTTCTTCGCCCAGCATCGCGTGGGCGACCTGGTCAAGGGCAAGGTGCTCCGGACCGCGCAGTTCGGAGCCTTCGTCGAGATCGCCGAAGGAGTCGAAGGCCTCTGCCACGTTTCCGAAGCGACGGACGCCCACGGCGCTCCCGTGAAGCTCGAACAGGGCAAAGAGATGGACTTCAAGATCATCCGGCTCAACCCGGAGGAGAAGAAGGTCGCTCTCAGCCTCCGCGCCGTCAGCGGCGAAGAAGCCAGCCGCGCCGACGTGGAAGCCTACAAACAGCCCGTCTCCAGCTCCACCACCACCCTCGGCGATCTGGTCCACTGGAAACGCGAAAAGTAACCCTTTGCCCCGCCAGGCACAAACGCCACCCGGTCCGGGTGGCGTTTTTCTGTGCTCTGTGCCCTGTCGTCACTTGATCTTCAAATCGATATACACCTGCTTGCGCTCATCGAACGAGCTCACCGCCCGCGTCGCGCTCTTCTTCCCCTGGTACCCCGCCCACACCGTGTAATCGGTATCCGCGGAAAGCGCTGCGAACCGGTAGCTTCCGTCTTTCTCCGAAAGAAACGTCTTCACATCGTTGTTGCGCGAATTCTTCAGGTACACAATCGCCCCGTTGATCGGCGCGCCTGCGTCATTCAGCACTTTGCCCTGCAGGTTCTTGAGCCCGAAATCCTGCCCATGGGTCGGCTCTGCCAGCGCCGCCAGCAGCAACAACGCTGCCACACACCCCACCGCCGCGCCCCAGCCCCGCCCCAACGCAAAAACCCTCATCCACGGATTCGTTCCAGCTCTGCGTCTCATTCCTCTTCCTCTTCTCCGAATTCTTCCTCGTCCTCGTAGTCCTCTTCCACCTTGCTCAGCTCCAGCGGATCGGTCGCCACGATCTCGTACTCGGTCCCGCATTCGTCGCAAACCACCACGTCTCCCTCTTCGACCTCTTCCTCGTCGAAATCGAGAGCGGTTTCGCATTCAGGGCAAATCGGCATGAATCCCTCCACCACCAAAAACAGATCTGCAATCCATCAGAATGACGCCTGTGACAGGAAAAATGTTATTGGAATTTTCGCCCGTCGGGCACACATCGCTGCCACCGCTTCAATTCCCCGGCGCCTCCGCTAGTTTGAGGAGAATCGCCCCATGCGTCAAGAGTCGTGCGCCGCCCTCTCCCTCCAGGGCATACTCGATAGTCATGATCGCTTTCCGCTCCTTCGCCTGCCTTCTGCTCCTCTCCGCTCTCGTCCCCGCCGGCGGCCAGTCCCATCCCTCTTCCGGAGATGCCGCCCATCGCGATCTGGATTCCGTCGGCGCTCCCATTCGCCCCATGCCCGTCGATCCAGCCATCGCTCACGCCATCGCCCAGGTCTCTCCCGCGCAGATTCAGCATACGATTGCCACCCTCGTCTCGTTCCACAACCGCAGCACCCTCTCCAGTCTCGATAAAGATCTGCCGCCCAATACCGGCGCCCTCGCCGCCGCCGACTGGATCGAGTCCCGGTTCAAAGCCATCTCCGCCGCCTGCAATGGCTGCCTCGAAGTCCATCGCGACTCCTTCATCCAGCCCCCCCTGACCGGGCCCAGTCCCCGCGTTACCCAGCCCACCCCGCTCAACAACATCTATGCCATCCTGCGCGGCAGCGATCCCGCCCAGGCCTCGCGCATGGTTCTCGTCACCGGCCACTACGACTCCCGCGACAGCACCAACGAGGACACCCACGGCGAAGCCCCCGGCGCCAATGACGATGCCAGCGGTACGGCTGTCAGCCTCGAGTGCGCCCGCGTTCTCTCCAAAATGAAGCTCCCCGCCACCGTCGTCTTCGTGGCCGTCGCCGGCGAGGAACAGGGCCTGCTCGGCAGCCGCCATCTCGCCGACCTCGCCAAACAGGAAGGCTGGCACCTGGAAGCCGTCCTCAACAACGACATCGTCGGCGGCAACAACACCCCCGGCGACAGGTACCAGGACTTCCACGCCGTCCGGGTCTTCTCGGAAGGCGTCCCCGCCGACGCCACGCCCCAGGAAATTCGCCGCATCCTCGCCTTCGGTTACGACAGCGACTCGCCCTCCCGCGAGCTGGCCCGCGCCATCGTCGACGTCGCCCGCACCTATGCCGATGCCCCCACGCCCTACAGCGACCGCCCCATCGCCGCCGGCCTTGAGCCCGTTCTCGAATTTCGCCTCGACCGCTTCCAGCGCGGCGGTGACCACAGCTCCTTCAACCACGATGGCTTCGCCGCCGTCCGCTTCACCGAGTGGCGTGAGGACTTCAACCACCAGCACCAGAACGTCCGCGTCGAAGACGGCGTCCAGTACGGCGACCTCCTGAAGTACGACAACTTCGACTACATCTCCCGCGTCGCGCGCCTCAACGCCGCCACCCTGGCCGCGCTCGCCAGCGCTCCGCCCGCACCGGTCAGCGTGCAGTATCCGCTGCCGCCGCGCGTCTTCAACAACGCCATCAACAATACCGAGATTGAGTGGGATCAGGCCCCTGATACGCCGGCCGACACGCACGATGAAATCGTCTGGCGTCCCACCGCCGCCCCCGACTGGACCCGCTCCATCGCCGCCGACAAGCTCGCCTCCGTTCCCGAAGGCAAATTCTCCTCAACCGACGGCCACTTCGCTGTCACCATCCCTGTCTCGAAGGACAATGTCATCTTCGGCATTCGTGCCGTCGACGCCAAAGGCCACCGCAGCCCCGCGGTTGTCCCCTGGCCCGCCATGCCGCCCCGCCGGGAGTGATCTCGCAGAACCCCTGCAGCTTAGCACCGACTGGTAAATCTGGTGCAGAACCCGACATCGGGCGGGCTCCCGGAACCGATCGGATTTTCGAGCAGAACTTGCGTTCTGTTCCTGGGTCGGAACACAAAGATTCGACCGACGCAGGCACGAAAGAGCGCCGCCCGTGACGGCCAGTCTGCCGGGACCGCAATTGCGAGCTGTTCCTGGGTGACGCCGGTTCTCACCACTCCATCGCGTATTGCGGGCTCATCCCCACCGCCGCCGCCTTCGGCTCGCTCGCCAGATCCAGCACCAGCCGCTCCAGCACCAGACGCTTGTCCGGCGGCTGCGAGCGCAACTCCAGGTCCGCCCGCGCGATCAGCCGCAGCGCCCGCGTCAGCTCCCGCCGCGACTTGTACCGCCGCGCCTGCCGGATCACATCTTCCGCCGCAAACGGCGGCATCCGGAAACCCTGCCACAGCGCCTGCCAGATCGCCCGCGAATCGCGCACATTTTTTTCCAGAATCACCGCCATCTGCCGGAAGGTCCGCGCCAGCATGTACAAATGTCCGATCGCCGCGTCCTCGCCGCCATCGCTCGCGTTCAGCAGTCCCTGGAGCAAACTCAGCGCCCGCGCCCGATCCTTCGCCGAAATCGCATCCGTCAGCTCGTACAGCGACCGCTGCTTCGCCGCCAGCACCATCGTCTCCACGTCGCCCAGCGTCACCAGCCGCTTCGCGCCCGCATAGAGCACCAGCTTCTCCACTTCCTGCGCGATCAGCATCATGTCCGCACCCAGCGCGTCGGCCAGCTCGCGCGCCGCATCCACCTCGATCGTCACTTCGCGGCGCTTCGCCTCCGCTGCGATCCACTTCAGCGCATCGGCCTCATCCACGCGGGCCAGTTCCACGATCCCGCACCAGTCCCCCAGCGTCTCGCGAATCCGCTCGTACCGGTCCTTGTCCTGCAAATCCATCCGCCGCGGGTCCGATGGAATCCGCAGATGATCCGCTACAAACACCACCAGCGCCTGCGGATTCGGCGACCGGAAATACGCCTCCAGCGCCGCGAACTCCTCCTTCTTCGCCCCGCGCGTGTACAGCTGCTTCAGATTGCGAATGAAGAGCACCTGAAACGGCGCCATCAGCGACGGCGTCTGCGCCCGGTCCAGCGCTTCGAAGATGCTCGTCTCCGCCAGATCCAGCTCCGAGAGGCAGAAATCCCGCATCTCCGCAGGAACCAGCGCCTCAAGCACCGCCCGCCGGCACCGCTCGTAGAGAAACACCTCATCCCCCACAAGCACATACCCTGCCCGCAGCCGGTTCGACTGCACCTCAGCAAGAAACCGATCCGTCGCCGCGAATCCCGCGCCCATCGCCTCTCAGTCTACCCAGCCGTCCCCACTTCACCAAGTGAAACTCTGCGCCAACGCGCTGCTGCCACAGGCTACCGGCTGCCGGCTGCAGCCTCAGCTTCGTTTTCGCTCCACCACGTAATACGGCTGGTTCGACAACGTCGCGTTGAATCCCGGCTCCATCCATGCCTCGTTCCCGCGCTTCAGCTCGAAGTAGTACTCCAGTGGAAACGGCGAATTGGTATAGTCCCCCGGAATCGTTCCCTTATAGCTCCGCTCGCTCCGATCCATCTCCGTCCACTGCCACCGCTCCCCCTGATCCACATGCCGGTACCGCAGCCGCACCGTGATCTCCTCCGCCGCCACGGCCTTGCCCATCTCCAGCGCCACATCCAGCCCCGCGCCCGGAGCGAAACTCTTCGGCGGCGTATGCGTCACCGGCGCGCGCGGCCGCTGCGGCTTGCCTGTCGCTGCCTGCACGGCACTTTCCGCTTCGGGCGTTAGCTTCCCCGTCGCCACTCCGCTGCCCACCTTCGCCTGCATCGCCGCAAGGTCCGTATCCATCGCCGCCAGCCGATCCATCCAGTGGCCGCGCCGCATCGGCACGCGGCCATATCCAACATCCGCCCGATACACCCCCCGCGCCCGCTGCGCCATCCTCGCCCACGCCGCGCGCGCCTGCCGGTAATACGTCACCGCCTGCGCGCCCACACCGGCATCGTTCGTCTTGCGCCAGATCTCCCACAGCACTGCGCTCCGCAGCTTCATCGCGAAGAACGTTCCCACCCCAATCTTGATCAGCACATCCTCTTCGATCCGGCGGAACTCCGCCGACCCAGGCCGCTCCACCTGCACCCGCGCCTCATCCAGCGCCTGCTGCGCCGACGACGCCATCTCCTCCAGCCACTCGGCCACCTCCACCGGCGACCGTTTCGGATTCGGCCACGCCGCCATCCAGTCCCGCGCCGACTCCTCCACCGTCGCAAACAGCCGCGGATCCAGCGGGCTCACCGTCCCGAATACCTTCGGCTCCGGCGTGTCCCCGTACGGAGATGCCTCGCTCCCCAATACCACCGGCATATTCGTGTACATCTCCGGCCAGAACGCATGATTCGACGCCGAGGGCAGATGCGCCGACGTCACCAGCGGCAGCATCCGGCTCGCATGGGCCAGCGCCGTCTCCACTGGCTCCGTGCCGCGCCCGAACTCCGCGCGCATCGCTCGCCGCCATGTCTCCGCATCGGCTTCCGGATCGTACAGCTTCCGCCCCCACACCCGATAGAACAGCTCATACTTCTTCCAGTCCTGGTCCGGCTTCAGGGTCTGATCCGCATACGCACAACGCCCGCCCGTCGCGCCCGATCCCTCTCGCCCCTTGAACGTCAGCGGCTCACAAAGGTCCAGCCCCGCCGCCCCGCAAAAGTGCGCCGTCCGCCCGTACGCCGCCGCCATCTCCGGATCGCACGAGAGCAAATGCCGCTGCGTCCCGGGCCACACCCGGAACCACAGCCGGTACTTCGCCCCCTGCGCCAGATAATCCGCGTACCCGTACCGCGTGAACAGCCGCGCTCCGCCGCTCACGCTGAAAGGCCCGCCTGCCTCATGATCCAGATTCGGGATCTCCAGCGCCCGTATGTCCGCCTGCTGATACCCCAGGCTCTGGTGCTCCGCCGAAAACTTCGCCCCCAGCTTCACCGGCATGCCTGTCTCCACAGCCATGTCGATCATCGTCTGGTTCACGCCCTTGGCGTGCATGTCGATCTCGACCGCCCGCCCGCACCCCTTCACCGCTTCGAACAGCGTTCGCCAGAAGTCGTAGCTCCCCTCCGGAATCCCGCTCTCCCCATGCACCCGCAGCGTCAGCCCCTGGATCTCCGGACACGCCCGCAGCACCATCGCCAGCGCGTCACGGCAATAGGCCGCATGCGTCTGCGGCGTCAGCCCCTCGATCCGGTGATACGC
>DATJNE010000039.1:0-5383 GCA_035508305.1 Acidobacteriaceae bacterium
CTCGTCCACGTGCGAGCCCAGGTGCGCCACCGTTCCCACCTTGTTCAGCGCGCTCTCGAAATCCAGATCCGCCGGCGTGGCATACACGGGATTCGCATTCAGAATCACCAGCCACTCCACCTTGCCGGCGTTCATGTCCGCCACCAGCGCCTTCAGATCGTCCATCTGGATTGACGGCATCGGGTTCACCGGATCGGTGTACACCACCGTCCTGCCCACGTTGCCCAGCGCCTGGTTGATGGCAAACGCCGCGAGATGCACTTCCGGCGGCGCAAACTCGCCGGGGATCACCACGCACTTCCCGCCGTTCGCCTTCAGATCCGCCGCCACACCCTGCAGGAACGTCGACTGACGCTCCGTCCATCCCGTTCCGGCGTTCCCGCCCGCGCCCACTGCAGCCGCCAGCGCCTGCGCGAACGCCGCCATCTGGCTCGGCTTCACCTCCAGCCGGTGCTCGGCCTTGAACCCCGTCGTGGTCGTCACCGTCTCGATCGTGTACAGACGGTTCATCTGGTCCGTGCCGTCCAGCTTCCGCTTCTGCGCGTAATCCCGCGCCAGCTTGTGGAAGCCCGGGAACGTCGCCCCGCCCAGAAAATCCGCATCCAGCGACACAATCACATCCGCCTGGTCCAGCCGGTACTGCGCATCCACATACTGCCCAAAGGCCTGCTTCGCCGCCCGGTAATGGTGATCGCGGTTCACCGTGTCGTACTGGATGAACTTCGCCTGCGGATAATTCTTCTGCCCCTCCTGCCACTGCCGCGCCAGCGTCGGCGACGTCACCGTCCCGCTCAGGAAATACACCCCCTGCCCGCCCGTCGCCTTCTTGTCCGCCAGCATGCTGCGGAATGCCGCCAGAAACGCCGGCCAGCTCCGCGTGTCCCCGCGATACAGCACGTGCTGCGACCGGTCCGGATCGTACATGTCCAGCAACGTCGCCTGCGTCATCGGATCCGATCCGCCCCGGATATAAGGATGCTCCGGGTTCCCGTCGACCTTGATCGGTCGATAGGCGGCGCTCTTGATCAGCACCGGCACCGCGCCCGACGGAAACGGAAACGCCGACGCAAAATACACCGGCTTGCCCAGCGTCAGATCCGGCGGCGCCGTCACATACGGGTAAATGGGCTCATCCGGCTGCTTCGTGCATCCCGCCAGCCCGGCCAGCGCCATCGACGCGCCCATCACCTTCAGAAACGTCCGCCGCGATACCGGGTCGATCCATTCCGAAGCCTGCGACGGAAATTCCTTCGCCACCAGCTCCCCGAACTCCGGCGTCTCCGCCAGCTCGTCGATCGACCGCCAGAACCGCGGGCCCTTCTGCTGCGCCAGCTTCTCCCGCACTTCCCCGAGCGTCAGCTTCTTCGCCTCCACCTGTACCCCGCCGTCCGCACCCTGCGCAGTCGCACTGCCCTCCTGCTCGGCTTTCTGAACGCCGAACGCCGAACGCTGCACGCTGCCCTCTCCGCTGATCACGGAACGCTCGTCTTTGTTCATCGGTGACAAACCTCGCAGCTGGTCAGCTCCCGCGGATTGCGAATGTCATAGTGCTTCACCAGAAACAACCCCAGAGCTTCCTGGCTCGTGAATTCCGTGTACTGCACCCCCGCCGGCAGCGCCATCGGCGTCGTGTCCTCGCTGCCGATCGTCGTCGCCACCGTCTGCGCATGGAACCCCGTCGGCGGCCGGCTCAGCGCCGCTACCTGAATCCCCGCGCTGCGGTTCGGATTCTCCTCCGTGCACGTCACCCCGCCCGCCGTCGGCGTCCCTTCCGCGACTTCTTCCGACGCGCACCACACCGGATGCAGATCCGACGGATCCTTCCACGCCATGTTGTAAATCTCGCTCGTCGGCCGCAGATTCTTCGCCGGATTCCGGTGGCAGTTCAGACACCACTCCATCTGCAGCGAGTTCTGCATGTACATGATGGGCATCTCGTCCACCCGCCCGTGACACGACGCGCAGCCGATCCCCTTGTTCACGTGAATTTCATGATTGAAGAAAACGAAATCCGGCAGATCGTGGACCCGCGTCCACGTGATCGATTCGTTCGTCGCCCAGCTGTGCCGCACCGGCTCCAGAATCTGCGCGTCCGTCCAGATCTGCGCATGACAGTTCATGCACGTCTTGGTCGGCGGAATCCCCGCGTAACTCGACTTCTCCACCGTCGTGTGGCAGTACTGGCACTGCAGCCCCAGTCCCTCCACGTGATGCTTGTGGCTGAACGGTACGGGCTGATCCGCGCGCTGCCCCTGGCGCGTCACCCACGGCGAGCGCTGCAGTTCGTCCAGTGTCAGACCCAGTGAAATAACAATCAGCCCCGTCAAAATCAGGCTCATCCGGGCCAGCGCGTTCGAGCTGCGGTCAAAAATCTGCGCCATGAATGCGTCCTGCGTCTCCTCGTTGCGGTGAATCGATGAATCGCTGCGGGTCGATGGCTGGTGCTGGAGGAATCAGGTCGCCGCAATCACTCGCGCGCGCCCTCACACGATGCGGGCTTGTCCCCGGGTTCGTTGTCTGCCAGCGCGCGGTCCTCTGTTTCCCGGCAAGGCCTGCGCTCTGACCTGGTTCTGATTGTCTTCTGGATCACAGCCGATTGTGACCTGCATCACATTTTTCGAGTAAAAAGCAACTATAGCGGCACTGCGTTGCGACTGCAACCCGCGCTCGCCTCCCTCGAAAATTTTTTCTGCGCGCCCGAAAGCGCCGCACCGCGGATTTTTCCCGACCCCGCCCGCGCCATCTGTAACCGTCCCGGTGCCTTATCCCCGCCCCCGTTACCGCAACCCCTTCCCCGTCCCCCGCAACCCGCTCCCTCTCACCCGTTCCCTGTAATCTGTCTCTCATGATCGATGGACGCCGCGCCGTTCGCTACGATGCCGCCCTCGCCTGCCGCGCTCTCGCCGCCGCCGATCCCAAACTCGGCCTCCTCATCGCGCGCGTCCCCTTTACCCTCAGACTCAAAAGCCAGCACTCTCCCTTCGAGGCTCTCCTCGAGTCCATCATCTATCAGCAGCTCCACGGCAAAGCTGCCGCCGCCATCCTCAAACGCCTCCTCACCGCCTTCGGCGAACTCCACCCCGCCCCCGAACTCCTCCTCGACGCCCCCGACGACCACCTCCGCGCCTGCGGCCTCTCCGCCGCCAAAACCAAAGCCCTCCGCGACCTCGCCGCCAAAACCATCGACGGCACCGTCCCCACCCTCGCCGCCATCCGCCGCATGCCCGACGACGAAATCGTCGCACGCCTCACCGAGGTCCGCGGCATCGGCGTCTGGACCGTCCAGATGCTCCTCATCTTCCGCCTCGGCCGCCCCGACATCCTCCCCCTCACCGACTACGGCATCCGCAAAGGCTTCGCCCTCACCTTCCTCCGCCTGCCGAAATCCAAACCCTTCGACGCCTCCATGCTCGCCTCCCCCGATCAGATCGAGCGCCGCGCCCAAAAATGGCGCCCCTGGCGCTCCGTCGCCAGCTGGTACCTCTGGCGCGCCTGCGACCTCGCCGGCAAACCCCTCGTCCTCCCCGACTGATTCTTCCCAGCCCCCCGCCCCGCACTGCAGAAATCCCCGGCGCTGCCGATAGGACCATCAGACGCGTCGGGCCGGACCCCGCGCGAGGAGTGGGGGGACCATGCAGTTTCTTCGCAATCTGAGCATCAATAGAAAGCTCACGCTTTTCTTCGGCATTGTCTGCCTCCTGACCCTGGGAATCGGGTTGCTCTGCCTCGTCATGCTGTCGAAGGTGAGCGCCGCCACCGTCGAAATCAACGACAAATGGCTTCCCGGTGTGCGCCTTCTCGATGCCATGCACAGCCAGCATTCCATCATGCAACGCTCCGTCCTCAACGACGCGCTCTGCACGAACGCTCCCTGCCGCTCACAATACGAGGCCCGGTACCGGGACGCCAAAGAACGCCTCGACGAAGGTTTCCAGGAGTTTCACGGTCTGACCACAGGAACCCAGGAGAAGGATCTGCTCGCTCACCTGGACCAGCTCGTCCAGGCCTACGATGACGCTTCGGCGAAATCCCTGGCGTTGTCGTCGAGCGGGGCCGATCCGGCGAAAATCCAGGAGTCTCTGCAGCAATCCCGCCAGGCCTACGAAGCGGCCTACTCGGTGGGTGATGAAGTCATTGCCATGTACAACAAAGGCGCCGGCGATACAACCCAGCGCGCGATTTCCACCGCCGGTGCCGCACGCTGGCTGGTGTCGATCGCAAGTCTCCTCGTTCTCCTGCTGGGCCTGTTCGCCACCTGGCTCCTCACGCACCTCATCGCCCCGCGCCTCCTGCGCATCACCGCCCTGCTCGAACGCATGGCGGCCCGCGACCTCACCGTCAGCGTCGTCGTCCTCGGCACCGATGAAATCGGCCGCATGGGCGCCGCCCTCAACACCTGCGCCAGCTCCATGCGCGAGGTCCTCCGCTCCGTCGCCCAGGGCGCCGATACTCTCTCCGCCTCCACCACCGAGATCAGTACCGCCGCCGGCCAGAGCGCCGACAACGCCCGCAGTCAGTCCGGCAAAACCAATCAGATCGCCACCGCCGCCCAGGAAATGACCGTCACCATCGCCGAGATCAGCCGCAACGCCGACCAGGCTGCCCACGCCAGCCGCGAGTCCGCTCAGATCGCCGAGCAGGGCGGCGCCGTCATGCAGTCGGCCACCGCCACTATGGAAAAAATCGCCGCCTCCACCGGCTCGGTCTCGGAAAAAATGGGCTCCCTCGCCCAGCGCTCCGAAGAAATCGGCAAGGTCGTCAGCGTCATCCAGGAAATCAGCGAACAAACCAACCTTCTCGCCCTCAACGCCGCCATCGAGTCGGCCCGCGCCGGCGTCCATGGCCGCGGTTTCGCCGTCGTCGCCGGCGAGGTCCGCCGCCTCGCCGAACGCACCAAATCCGCCACCGAAGAGATCGCCGCCACCATCCGCAGCATCCAGGACGAAACCCGCGACACCCTCGAGGTCATGCGCCACAGCCAGTCCGCCGTCAGCACCGGCATCGAGGAAACCACCCGCGCCCGCCAGAGCCTCGCCGCCATCATCGATTCCTCCCGCCACGTCGAGCAGCAGATTCAGCTCATCGCCACCGCCGCCACCGAGCAAACCTCCGCCTCCGGCGAAATCTCTCAGTCGGCCGCCGACATCTCCCGCCTCTCGGAGGAAAACACCCGCGGCGCCGAACAGGCCGTCGAGGCCCTCCGCGGCCTCGCCTCCCTCGCCGGCGATCTCGACGGCATCATCCGTCAGTTCCAGCTCGAGGAATCCGCCCCTGCCGGCTCCGCTTTCTCCGCCCGCCGGCCCACGGCCGCTTCCCTTTCCCTGCATCCGGCCCGCTCCTGATCCCTGGCCAGCGGCCAGTACTCAGAGCGCAGGGCGCAGCG
>DATJNE010000040.1:0-25867 GCA_035508305.1 Acidobacteriaceae bacterium
GCTTCGGAGAGCAGGGCGCCAAGGTAGGCACGGGTCATGGAGGGTCCTCGCGGAACAGGGTACAGGGAAAACGCGCACGGGGCAGGAGAAATGCGGGAAGACGGGTGGAGCGCCGGACGATGGACTGACCCGGGAAAGCCATCTGTGGGTCCAGGACAAAAAAAGACGCCTCCGCCGGTGGACTGGTGGAGGCGTGCGTTCAAAAAACGTGTGTTGGGTGCATGGGACCGGAGCGCTCGGTCCGGCACCGAGCGCCTCCGATCCCTTGGGGTAAACCCCTGAAATTAGCGGAGGGCGGTTTGCATCTTGCCGCGCCGGGCGGTGGCTGGGGCGATGAGTGTGGAGGATCGTTGGGTGATGTGGCTGGGGATCGGGGTCTGGGCGCGCAGCGGATGCGGGGTAAGCGGGACGGCGAGCATCACGACAACGAGAGAACGGGCGAAGAGGCGCATGATTTCCTCCTGGAGATGAGGGGGTGGTGGTTGTCTGGGTATGCGCAGACGGGAGGGAAAAAGGATCAGCAAAAAAAAGCGAGCGGAAAGGCGAGGCGGGAGCTGGTGGCGGGTAGCGGGGGTGTTTGGCGTGAGGATTGACGGGCCGCAGGGGGTGGGCTATTGTCGGGCATCCGGGGAGGGATTCGGGTGCCGTCGTCGTCGGAGGGCTCGGCCACGCAGCTGCTGGGGCGGTGGAAGGATGGGGATCAGGAGGCGCTCCAGGCGCTGATCCCGCTGGTTTACCGGGAATTACGGCGGGCGGCGCACCGGTGCCTGCGGGGGGAGCGGGCGGATCACACGCTACAGAGCACAGAGCTGGTGCACGAGGTGTATTTGCGCATGGCGGGCGACGATGGGCCGCCGATGGAAAATCGGGCTCATTTTGTGGCGATTGCGGCTAAACTGATGCGACAGATTTTGGTGGACTACGCGCGCCGGCGCGGAGCTGCCAAACGCGGGCCCGTATATAAGGTAGAGCTGGATTCGGGCCTGGTGCTCCCCCAACGACAGACCGTGGATGTGGCGGCGATCGACGAGGCGCTGACACGACTGGCGCGCCGCGATGCGCAGCAGGAGCGCATCGTGGAGCTGCGCTTCTTTGGCGGGTTGACC
Organism: Acidobacteriaceae bacterium; assembly: GCA_035508305.1. Classification (GTDB taxonomy): domain Bacteria; phylum Acidobacteriota; class Terriglobia; order Terriglobales; family Acidobacteriaceae; genus Palsa-343. The sequence continues at coordinate 1,107 of DATJNE010000040.1, forward strand.
GTCGAGGAAACAGCGCAGGTTCTGGAGATCTCGCCCGCAACGGTAAAGCGCGACTGGAACATGGCGAAGGCATGGCTGGTGCGCGAGGTGGGAAGGGGCGGCGGCGGTGGAAAAGACCGGGCAATGGGATCGGGTAAAGGAGCTGTTTGACGCAGCGCTGGAGAAGAAGCCGGGCGATCGGGACAGCTTCCTGCGGCAGGCGTGCGGACGGGACACGTGGCTGCGCAGCGAGATTGAGTCGCTGCTGTCGGCCTACAGAATATCGGACGGATTGTCGCAGGCACCCTACCCGATAGAGACGGCGCGCGAGGCGCAGGAACAGGAGTGGGTTGGTCCCTACCGGCTGACGAAGAAAATCGGGGAAGGGGGGATGGGGCAGGTGTGGCTGGCCGAGCAGACGGAGCCGCTGCACCGGCAAGTGGCGCTGAAGCTGATCCGGGCGGGCCTGTACGACGAGGCGACGCTGCGACGATTCCAGGCGGAGCGGCAGTCGCTGGCGGTGATGGAGCATCCGGCAATCGCGAAGGTGTTCGATGCTGGTGCGACGCCGGATGGACAGCCGTATCTGGTGATGGAATATGTTCCGGGGGAACCGATCGCGAAGTACTGCGACCGGAAACGGCTCGGCATTCGGGAGCGGCTGGAGCTGTTGGCGAAGGCGTGCGACGGCGTGCAGCACGCGCATCAGAAGGCGATCCTGCACCGGGATCTGAAACCGGCGAACATTCTGGTGGTGGAGGTGGATGGGCAGCCGGCGCCGCGCATTATTGATTTCGGCCTGGCGCGGGCGTTTACGGGGGAGCGGGAAAATGCGGACGCTGGAGCGCGAGCGGAGCTGATGGCCGGCACGCCTGGGTACATGAGTCCGGAGCAGGCCGCGGGCGGCGATGTGGATACGCGGACGGATGTTTATGCGCTGGGGGTGGTGCTGTACGAGCTGCTCACAGGGGTGTTGCCGTTCGACGTGAAGCGCGGAGTGGCGGGGATCCTGCGGCAGATGCAGGAGCGGCCTGTGGAAAGGCCGAGCGCGCGAGTCGCGGTGGACGCGGATAAGCCGCGAGAGGCGGCGGAGCATCGGGGAACGACGCGGCGGAAGCTGGCGCGGGAACTGCATGGGGATCTCGATCTGATTGCACAGCGGGCGCTGGAGAGGGATCGAGCACAGCGCTACGGAACGCCGTCGGATCTGGCGGCCGATCTGCGGCGGTGGCTGCGGCACGAACCGGTGGAAGCGCATCCGGCCAGTGCGGGGTATCAGGTGACGAAGTATGTGCGGCGGCATCGCGTTGGTGCGGCGATGACCGGACTTCTGACGCTGCTGCTGGTGGGCTTCGCTGTGGCCCAGATGGTAGAGTTGCGGCGCATTGCGCGGGAACGCGACCGGGCGGCGCGGATTGCGGGATTCATGACAGATATGTTTCGGGTATCGGATCCAAGCGAGGCGCGCGGAACCCAGGTAACGGCGCGGGAGATTCTGGACAAGGCGTCAACGCAGATCGAATTGGGGCTCGCAAAAGATCCACAGATGCAGACGCAGATGATGATGACGATGGGAGCGGTGTACGAGAACCTGGGGTTGTATGGAGAAGCGGAGCGGCTGTACGGGGAGGCGTCGAGGATCCGGGAGCGGCTTCTGGGGGCGGAGAACAACGACACACTGCAGTCGAAGGGGGCACTGGCATGGGTGCTGTACCGGCGCGGGAAGTATAACGACGCGGAGCGTCTGCTGCGCGAGGTCCTGGCGACACGGCTGCGGCGGTTTGGAGCGAACAGCAATGCGACGGTGACGGTAATGGATCACCTTGGCACGGTGCTGAACGAAGAGGGACATGCGGCGGAGTCCGAAGCGCTGGTGCGTCGCGCTCTGGCGTATCGGGAGCGGGTATTGGGAAATGGGAATGCGGACACCCTGGTCACGATCAACAACCTGGCGCTGACGCTGCAGGGGGAGGGGCGGTGGACGGAGGCTGAAGCGCTGGACCGCGAGGAACTGGCGGGCTACGTCCGTCTGGAAGGAGCGGACGCGCCGGAGGTTCTGCGAGCAGAGGGGAATCTGGCGATCATTCTCTATCGCGAAGGACGATTGAAGGAGGCCGAGGCGCTGGACAGGAAGAATCTGGCGGAAAAGAGCAGGATTCTGGGGCCGGATCATCCGGAAACGGTGCGGGCGATGAACACGCTGATGGCGACGCTGACCGATGAGGGGAAACTGGACGAGGCCCAGGCGCTGGAAGAGCAGGTAGTAGCGATTCGGACGCGTGTGCTGGGGGCAGACCATCCGCTGACGCTGTCGGCGATGGGAAACCTCGCGAATATTCTGGCGCGCAAGGGAGATTATGCACGGGCGCAGGCGCTGCTGGAGCAGGCCCACACGGACGAGGTACGGGTGCTGGGGCCGGACCATCCGGCGACAGCACTGAGTACCTATAACCTGGGCGGTCTCGCGGCGCATGAGGGGCGAAAGGACGATGCGCTGCGGCTGCTGCGGGAAGCAGTGGATCACGGGTTAGCGGGGTGGGTGATTGTGGGGATGGCCACGGATCCGGACCTGCAGTCCCTGCACGGGGATCCGAGATTTGCCGAGCTGGTGGCATACGCAAAGAAGAAAACCGGCCGGTAGCGGGACGCGGGTCAGCTGGAGGGCGGGGGTGGGGCAACAGGTGGGGAGGCGGAGGCGAATCGACTCCGGAACCTGCGGAGTGGCTGGCGGCGAGCTTCTGGCGCAGAGTCTGATCGGCGGCCTGGGTGAGGGTTTTGGTTTTGTCGAACTCGGCCTGAGCGAGGGTGCGCTTGCCCATCGACTGATAGAGGCGCGCGAGACGCCAGTGGACCTGGACATCAGAGGGTGCGATTTTTTCCGCAGTCTGAAAATCGTGGAAGGCGGCCTCGTTGTGGCCGGCGTCGGCGTCGAGAATGCCGAGATCGAGCCAGGGGAGTTCCTGCGTGGAACTGAGTTTGAGGGCGCGCTCAACGAGGGGACGGGCGACATCGTCGCGATTGAGGCGGACATCGGAGTCAGCCCAGTAGGCGACGCTCTCGGCATCGTTGGGCTGGTTTTCGACTTCGAGCTGGAACTGGCGGGAGGCCTCGTCAAACTGGCTCTGGCACCACAGCAGGTAGCCGAGCCCGAAGTGGACGCCGGGGACCCTGGGATCGGCTTTGACAGCGGCGCGGAACTGGCGGATGGCGTCTTCATGATCGCGCATTTCGTCATAGGCTTCGCCGGCGAGCATGTCGGCTTCAGCGGATTCGGCATTGAGGTCGAGGATCTGGTGGTAGACGTCGAGGACGCACGGATACTGCTTCGACCAGAGGCAGGCGTGCGCCAGGACCAGACGGTAGGGAAGGTTCTGCGGGTCGCGCGCCATGGCCTCGCGCAGGAAGGGCACGGCGGCGGCATATTGCTCAGCGCCGTAGTCGGCCATGCCGATAAGGAGACGGAGACGCTGCGCGTCGGGTGAATCAGGTGCGGCGCGGCGGTAGAGCGGCAGGAAAACGCGCGCGGCTTCCTGCATGTTGCCGGCCTTGAAGAGGGCGAGGCCGAGGTTCATCCGGAGACCAAGCAGCGAGGGATTGAGGACTGCGGCTTTGCGATAGTAGCGGACGGCTTCGGTGTAGTGCTGCTGCTGCGATTCGAGGAAACCGATGTTGGCGCAGGCTTCGGCATCGGCGGGGTGCGCTTTAAGGATGCTCTGCCAGGCGGCTTCGGCCTCAACGACCTGGCCCTGCTGTTCGAGAGCGACAGCGGCGCTGCGCTGCTGGGCGTACGAGGAGGCCGTCTGGGGGGCAGCGGGAGCGCTGGCGAGGGCGAGAACGGCGGCGAGCAGCGCTGGTGGTGAAAGGAGCCGGATCACGCACATCTCCGAAGGGCCATTGTCGCGCGCGGAAAACGAATCGCGCAAAAAAAGAAAAGGGCGCGGCAGCAAATTCGCCGCCGCGCCTTCAGGGAGGCCATTCAAAGAGGATCAGAAAACAAACTTTCCACCCAGCTCCATGGTGCGCGGGGCGTAGTCGCCGGTGACCGCGCCAAAGTTGCCGTCGTGGCTGCCGGTATCGATGTTCTGGAAGATGGTGTGGTTGAACGTGTTGAAGGATTCGAAGCGGAGCTCGATGCGGGTACCGTGCTCTGTGATCGGAATCGCCTTGAAGAGCGAGAGGTTCCAGTTGAAGATGCCGGGGCCGACCGCGGAGTCCTTACCGGCGGTGCCAAAACCCTGATTGCTGCCGCCGTTCCAGGGAGCGAGAGGATCGGCGTACGACGCCTTGGAGAACCACGCACCGACGGCTTTGGGATAAGTGACCTTGGAAACGAGGTTGGGACGGTTGGTGAACCCTCCGCCGAGGCCGACGACGTCGCTGCCGGTGTAAGTGATGTAGAGGGGCACGCCAGCTTCGGCGACCGTGATACCGGAGATAGTCCAGCCGCCCAGGACTTCACGTTCCAGCAGTGTGCCGTTGTGCTGGTAGAAGGGCAGGTTGTAGACGTAGCTGGCATTGAAGATATGCCGGCGGTCGAAACCGGTGTCAGAGCCCTTGTCATAGCCAGGGTTGAAGGGATCGGACAGCCCGTTGAGATCGTTGGAGACGATGGAAATGTTATGCGACCAGGTATAGGCGAGCTGGGAAGTGAGGCCATGCTTGTTCTCGAAGCGGATGCCGGCCTGGAGTGAATTGTAATTGAAGTTGGTTTCGTTTTCTTCCTGCTCTATTCCGGAGAAACCAGGGAAGATGCGGTAGAGGTTGGCGTTGAGGGTCCCATTGGCTACCCCCTCGCGGTCGGTAAGATCGCTCAGAGGCAGTGTATTCACCGCCCGATCGTCGTCCTGGTCCCAGCCGTCAGAGCCGACATACTGGACCTCAGCAACGACGGAGGGCGCCAGTTCTCTCTGGATGCCGAAGCTGTAATCCATGGTGCCCGGCGATGGGTAGTGGTAGTTAATGTTGGTCAGCACGGAGGGGAAGGATTGCGTGGTGGTGGCACCCGTGAGCGCACTGGTGTGGGGATTGGAGAAGTAGACGTTGGTTGCGGATGGCTGATAGGCGAAGGGCGGGTTGAGGGCGGCGTTGTAAACATCATTGCCCTGCACGCGCTCGTAAAAGACACCTAAGCCGCCGCGGAGGACGGTCTTGCCATCACCACGGAAGTTATAGGCGAAGCCGACGCGGGGCTCCCAGGTGTTGTAGTCGTTCTGCACGTTGCCGCGGGGGAATCCATTGACGCCGGCTTCGCGGATGCCATTGAGATAGAAAGCCTGGCTGCCGGTTTTGCTGAAGGTGGAAAGGTCCGCCGGATTCAGAGTTCCGTCGGCATTGAGCGGATAACCCGCCGAGCGGTCATAGTCCGCGGCGACGAAGTTAGCGAACAGGTCGTAACGTTCGAAGGCATGGGGTAAGCCATCGTAGCGCAGGCCGAGGTTCAGGGTTAGCCGCGGGTTGATGTGCCAGTTGTCGTTGCCGTAGAAGCCATAGTTGTTGTTGACCCAGTGCTTGCCGGCGAGATACTGGAGCTGGGTAAAGCTGGAGGCGTCTCCGAGGAGGAAGTTGACGTAGGAGTCGTCGGAGAACGCGCTGGAGTTAAACTGAGCAGTTCCCTGGGTGTTGGCCTGCAGTTGCTGATTCTTGTAGTCGTGGAGCAGGCTGAAGCCGAACTTGAACTGGTGACGGCCTTTGGTCCAGGAAAGATCGTCGCGATACTCAAACCCCTCGTAGCCGTTCTTCCATGGATAGTAGGATTCGCTCCAGTTGGTATTGAGAGGCGAACCCTGCAGATCGATTTCCGGCATATCATCGCCGACGTTGTCGGAGACGGGGAAGAAACTCGAAGCGCTCCATCCACTGGGCAGCTTATAACTGCCGCCGAAGCCGGCCTGCGGCGTGAGAGTGATTTTGTTTCCGCTGTAGAGTACGGCGGTTTCATTGAGGAGAGTGGGCGAATAGGTCTGGGTCAGTTTGATGACGGCGGTGTAGGAGGGATTGGTCATGGCAGTGCCGACCGTCGGATAGGTGCTGTCGCCCCACAGCGGAGGATAGAAGGACTTGGCCATGGCGTCATGGAGGTAGTGACCCATGAGCTGGAACTTGGAGTTGACGGTGTGGTCGATGCGGACCGCTTCTTCGCGAATGTTATCGACGGTCGGTACCGAGGAGATGAACTGGGTGGTGCCAAGATTTGGCTTGGGGAAGGTTCCCTGGCTAAGCTCAAGGACGGCGTTCGGGTCCATGAGGTTGGCAGGGATGACATTGCCGGGGAACGGGCCCCCGGGAGTGAGGCCGTCCTGAGTATAGAGAGCCAACTTTGCAGGATCGGTCGTTGCGGGAACGATGGGCGCAGGGGTGTTATTGAAGGGGCTATAGGTGAGCGATGCGCCGGCGGTGGGGAAATTGGCGGCGGGAATGGTGTTGACAACGGATGGCGTGCTGCCCTGGATGAGGCGGCGCCACTCTTCGTTCCAGAAGAAGAAGGTGCGATTGCGGTTGACGTTGTAGACACCGGGAATGAAGAGCGGGCCGCCGATGTTGCCGCCGGGCTCATTGAGCTGGAAGCTGGGGCGCGCGCCGCCGCTCTGTTTCACGAAGTAGTCGTTGGCGTCGTAATCGGTGTTGCGGTTGAACTCGTACAGTTCGCCGTGGTAGTTGTGCGTACCGGACTTGAGCACGAGGAGAATGGTGCCGCCGGAACCGATGCCGTAGTCGGGCGAGTAGTTGCTGTCGAGGGTCTGGAACTCGGCAATGGCCTCCTGGGAGGGCAGGTTCATGAAGCAGCCGCCGCAGCCGCGGTCGTTCTGCTCGGCGCCGTCGAGGAGGTAGATGTTGTGGGTGGTGCGGGTGCCATTGAAGCTGATGCCGTTGGCGGAGGTGAGCGCATCAACGCCGCTGAAGGAGGGCAGGTTGTTGGAGACGCCGAGGCCAAGGGCAGCCAGTGCGGTGACGTTGTTGCCGTTCGTGGAGAGCTCTTCGACCTGCTGGCCGTTGATGAGAGTACTGACCTCGCTGGTCTCGGTCTGGGTCTGGAGGGCGTTGGCCTGGACAGAGACGGTCTGTGTGGCGCTGCCGACGGAAAACTGGATGTCTTCTTCGAGGGTCTGGGCGACGTTCACGACGATGCCGGTCTTGGTGTACTTCTGGAAACCGGAGGCGGCGGCATCGAGATTCCAGGTACCGATACCCACATTGCCGAAGCGGTAGGCGCCGACGGAGTTGGAGACTTCGTGGCGAACGACACCGGTGGCAGTATTGGTGAGAGTGATCTGGGCATTGGCAACGACGGCCCCGGTGGGATCGGTGACGGTACCGTTGATGGTGGCATTCTCCTGGGCGAAGAGTGCGGGAGCGAAGGCAACGCAGAGGAGCAGGACGACGAGCGAGGCGAGCGGGATACTGAAGGGGATGCCCCGGAATTTCCAGGAACGGAAATAGGAGCGGGACAGATTTGCAAGCATAAGAGCCTCCGTGAGCAAACGTTTTCTAGCGAAGATGATTCGAATCCTGGGCCGGAATATTGGAAAGACGCTGAAGCGTCTCATTTCCGGGCGAGAAAACAATTACTCTTCTGAAATGGGCTTGTCAAGGGTCTCATTCCGAGGAGGATCGAGGCAATCGTGAAACCGTTTACCACGCCAGGAAGCCGGAACTCTGGCCGTGGTCCAACTGCGGGGTTTTGGGGAAACGCTCTCTGACGTAGGGGTTAGTGACGAGCGGGCGGCACCGAACCCACGACGCCAACGCCCTCGCGGATGGTGTAGAAGCGATCGGCGGGCAGATCTTTCAGGGTCTCTCTGGAACCGTCGGGCCAGAGGACAACGGTCTGATCGACGCGTGCGTGGCCGGCGAGGCCGAAGTGGAGGCGGAGGTCGCTTTGGGAGAGATAGCTGCCACCGCTGCGGACTTCGCCAAGCTGGACGAGGGCGCCCGCGGTGACGCGGATGCGGGCGTTGAGTGCGAGACGATTCGACTGCACGCCTTCGAGCTGAAAGCTGATCCAGTGGTTGGGCGGCCCGCCTTCGGGCCGCAGGATCATGGGTTGACCAGAGAGGTTCTCGACGACGGCTTCGAGCCGGCCATCGTTGAAAAGGTCGCCGATCGCCATGCCGCGGCTGACCTGGCGAACCTGGACAGCGTCCCCGACGGATTGGCTGATATCGCGGAAGGTTCCGTTGCGTTGATTGAGGAGAAGGACTTTGGGCTGGCGGTAGCTGGCGCGCTCGGGCATGGCGTCGACCTGGGGATAGACGTGGCCGTTGACGAGAAAAATGTCGGGCCAGCCGTCATTGGAGAAGTCGACGAAGGCGTCGCCCCAGCCGACGAGGCCCATGGTGGGATGCGCGACGCCGGCGGAGAAGGAGACATCGGTGAAGTTCATGCCGCCGTCGTTGCGGTAGAGCGCGCCGTATTCGTTGTCGAAGTGGGTGATGAAGAGGGAGAGAAGTCCGGTGTGGAGATAATCGCCGATGGCCACGCCCATATTGGCCTGGGCGACGCCGTTGGCGTTGAGGGCGACGCCGGAGGTGAAGCCGACGTCGGTGAAGTGGCCGGCGCCATCACCCTGGTAGAGGTAGCTGGGCTGGCCGTCGTTGCCGACGAAGAGGTCGAGCTTACCGTCGTTGTTGAAGTCGGACCAGACAGCGGTGAGTCCGTAGCGATGGTCCGGATCGGCGACGCCGGCTCTCTTTGAGACGTCGGTGAAGGTGCCGTTGTGGTTGTTGTGCCAGAGAGTGTCGGGCGAACCCTGGAGGCCACGGGGCCCGCATTGCACATCGATGCCCATGTAGCGGCAGGTGTCTTTGGAGCCGAAGGCATCGAGGTGATTGAGATCGACAGCAACGTAATGGGGGACGAAGAGATCCTCCCAGCCTTCGTTGTCGTAGTCGGCGAAGGCAGCACCGGAAGCCCAGAGCCGATCGCCAGCGAGGCCGGCCTGTTGGGTGACGTTGGTAAAGGTGCCGTTGTGGTTGTTGCGATAGAGCACGATGCCGGAGAGGCAAGTGACGAGGAGATCGGGCCAGCCGTCGTTGTCGTAGTCGCCGACCGCAACGCCATTGGCCCAGCAGGGATAGCCGACGCCGGCCCGGTCGGTGACGTCGGTGAAGGTACCGTCATGGTTGTTGTGAAACAGGGCGCTGCGGGATTTGATTCCCTGCTTCGCCATCTCGACCGTCTGGGCGTTGGTGAAGTAGATGTCGGGCCAGCCGTCGCGGTCGTAGTCGATGAGGGCGACGCCGCCGCTCATGGATTCGACGATGAATTTCTGCTCGGGGCTGGAGTGATGGTCGAAGCGGATGCCGGTGGAGGCGGTGATGTCGGTGAGCTGCGGGTAGTCAAGGGACGGAGTCATTTGTGCGAAGGAGGGGAGGGTGCGGGCGATCCAGAAAGCGGAAACTCCGACGAGAAGAACAACGAGAGAGAGCGGCGCGAGGCGGCGCGGAGTCTTGCCGATGGCGGAGGGAGCAGGACGACGCATGTTCGGATAACGTTTCCAGCATAGAGGCTGGCGATGGGAGAAGGCGAGCGGAAGATGAGCGGTAACAGAAACCGGAAAGGGAGCAGAAAAACGAGTGGAAAAGAAGAGTGGGGACGATCGAGGGAGAGCGGCAAAACGCTTTCTGGAAATTGACGCGCCGCAGCCGGGGGTTTTAGGGTGAGGAGTCGCGGCCGGCGGGAATATGTCGTGTCATGAACCGGGCGCGCGGCGGCTGGAAATCTGCATTCATCGACGAGGGGAGTCATGGCGATGTCTGGATTGCGTGGCGGATGGCGTGTTGCTGCGGTGGTGGTGGTCGGCGTCGGAATGATGGCGGGATGTCTGGCGGCGCAGGAGACGTCGACGCTGCCTTACATGAATACGAATCTCACGCCGGTGGAGCGGGCGCGGGATCTGGTGAGCCGGATGACGCTGGAGGAGAAAGCGTCGCAGCTGGTGAATCAGGCGCGGGCGATTCCGCGGCTCCATGTGCCGGCGTACGACTGGTGGAGCGAGGCGCTGCACGGGGTGGCGGTGAACGGGACGACGGAATTTCCGGAACCGATCGGGCTGGGAGCGACGTTCGACGCGCCGGAGATTCACGAAATGGCGACCGATATCGGGATCGAAGCGCGCGTGGTTCACGCGCAGTCGGAGCATGACGGGAACTCGGCGATTTTTCACGGACTGGACTTCTGGGCGCCGAATCTGAACATTTTTCGCGATCCGCGGTGGGGTCGCGGGCAAGAGACATACGGCGAAGATCCGTTCCTGACGGGGCGGATGGGCGTGGCGTTTGTGACGGGGATGCAGGGAAACAATCCGAAGTACTATCGCGTGATTTCGACGCCAAAACACTTCGATGTGCACAGCGGGCCGGAGCCGACCCGGCACTTTGCCGATGTGGACGTGAGCAAGCACGACGAGGTGGACACCTACGAGCCGGCGTTCCGGGCAGCGGTGACAGAGGGCAAAGCGGGCTCGGTGATGTGCGCGTACAACGCGATCAACGGCCAGCCGGCGTGCGCGAACCAATATTTGCTGCAGGATCAGCTGCGGGCGCACTGGGGCTTCCAGGGATATGTGGTATCGGACTGCGGCGCGGTGACGGATATTTTTAACGGCCATCGCTATCGGCCGACGCAGGCGCAGGCTTCGGCGATCTCGCTGGAGCGGGGAATGGACAACGAGTGCGCAGATTTTTTCGCGAAGGTGACGGACAACCACGACTACAAGCCGTATATCGACGCGGTGCAGGAGGGATATCTGCCGGAGAGCGCCATCGACACAGCGCTGGTGCGGCTGTTCACGGCGCGCATCCGGCTGGGGTTGTTCGATCCGCCGGATACGGATCCGTATTCAAAGATCGACCCAAGCGAACTGAACAGCGCGGAGCATCGGGCGCTGGCGCGGAAGCTGGCCGATGAATCGATGGTGCTGCTGAAGAACGACGGGGTCCTGCCGCTGAAACCGGGGATCCGGAGCATTGCGGTGGTGGGGCCGCTGGCGGACCAGACACGGGTGCTGCTGGGCAACTACACGGGGATTCCGACGCACACGGTGAGCCTGCTGGAAGGTCTGAAGGCAGAGTTTCCGAGCGCGAAGATCACCTTTGTGCCGGGGACGCAGTTTCTGCGCAATGACGGCGATCCGGTACCGGACAAACTGCTGACAACACCGGATGGCAAGCCGGGACTGAAAGCCGAGTACGCAACGGCGGCGGGCATGGAGCTGACTCCGGGCATGAAGCCGACGCCGCTGATGAGCCGGGTGGAACCGAATGTGGATCTGTCGGCGAGCCATTTGCCGGCAGAGGCGCAGGGCAAGACGAACCTGACCGTGACGTGGTCGGGATTCTTCACCTCGCCGGAGGCGGGAGAATACCTGCTGGGGCTGACGGCGGACGGATTCGGACGGCTGGAGGTGGACGGGAAGAACATCGCGCAGGTGTTCGGCATGGGCGAGCAAAACACCAGGATGAGCATGATGCATCTGGACCGCGGACAAAAAGTAGCGGTGACAGTTACGTATGCCAAGACAGGGAATGGGGAACCGAAGGCACAGCTGCTGTGGGCGCGGTATAACCCGGCGCCTTCGCCGGAAGCGGTGGCAGCGGCAAAGGCAGCCGATGTCGTGATCGCGGCTGTGGGAATCACGAGCGAGCTCGAAGGTGAAGAGATGCCGGTCAACCAGCCGGGATTCCTGGGCGGGGACCGGACGAGCCTCGATCTGCCGCAGCCGGAGGAGAATCTGGTGGAGGCCGTGGCGGCGACGGGCAAGCCCCTGGTGGTGGTCCTGATGAATGGCAGCGCGCTCAGCGTGAACTGGGAGAAGGCGCACGCGAATGCGATCCTCGAAGCGTGGTATTCGGGCGAAGAAGGCGGCGCGGCAATCGCCGACACGCTGAGCGGGAAGAACGATCCGGGCGGAAAGCTGCCGGTGACGTTCTACACGGGCGTGGATCAGCTGCCGAACTTCGAAGACTATTCAATGGCGAACCGGACGTACCGGTACTACAGGGGCAAGCCGCTCTATCCGTTCGGATATGGACTGAGCTACACAACGTTCAGCTTCAGCGATCTCACGCTGGGAGCGGAGGAAGTGAACGCGGGCGACCCGGTTCGTGCATCCGTTACGGTCACAAATACGGGCACCGTGGCAGGAGATGAGGTGGCGGAACTGTATCTGCAGTTCCCCGATGTGCCGGGAGCGCCGTTGCGGGCACTGCGCGGGTTCCAGAGAATTCATCTGGAACCGGGAGCAAGCCAGAAGGTGGAATTCACGCTGGATCGGCGCGATCTGAACATGGTGACGGAGGCGGGCGATCCGATCATCGCGCAGGGGCCGTACACGATCACGATCGGCGGCGGACAGCCAGGGACGGGGGCACCTGAGGCGACGGGGCACTTCACGGTCAACGGGCAGCTGATGCTGCCGGAGTGAGCGATGACGGCGAAGATGCGCAGGCTGGCGGCGGTGGTGTGCCTGGTGGCGGGGGCGGCTGTCGCAGCGTGGGGGCAGTCGCCCGTGCACGTGCAGGTGAATCTCGAGAAGAGCCAGGGGACGTTTGCGCCGGTGTATGCGTGGTTCGGCTATGACGAGTCGAATTACACGACGACACCGGAGGGGCGGGATCTGCTGGGCGAGCTGCACGATGCGACCCCGGCGCCGGTGTATGTGCGCGCGCATTTTCTGTTGACGTCCGGCAATGGAAAGCCCGAGCTGAAGTGGAGCTCGAGCAACGTCTACTGCGAGGATGCGAACGGGAAGGCGATCTACAACTGGACGATTCTCGACGGAATCTTCGACGCATGGGTGCACGCGGGCGTGCGGCCGTATGTGGAGCTGGGATTCATGCCGCGGGCCTTGTCGAGCCACCCGGAACCGTATCACATTCCCTGGCCGACGAAGCCGGGCGAGACGGAGGGATGGTCGTATCCGCCGAGCAGCTATCAGAAATGGGGCGCGCTGATCCACGCGGTGGCGGCACACATGGCGTCGCGGTACGGAATGCACGAAGTCGCGACGTGGTACTGGGAGGTATGGAACGAGCCGGACATTTTCTACTGGCACGGTACCGAGAAGGAATACGAGGAACTGTACGATTACGCGGCGGCGGGAGTGAGGTTGGCGGTCCCGGGAGCGCGCGTGGGCGGGCCGGCGACGACGGGACCGGCGCCGGGGAGCAAAAGTGCGGAGTATCTGAAGGAATTCCTGCGGCACTGCGCGGAGGACCGGAGCGCGGCGACGGGCGGAACGGTGCCGCTGGATTTTGTTTCGTTCCACGCGAAAGGCAGCCCGCACTTTATCGATGGTCACATGCAGATGGGCCTCGGGCATGAGCTGCTCAACGCAGAGACAGGATTTGCGATTGTGCATGCGTCGAAGTTTCGGGAGTTGCCGGTGGTGCTGAGCGAAGCGGATCCGGAAGGATGCGGGGCATGCTCGCCGGCGCTGCACCCCGAGGATGGGTATCGCAACGGGACGGTCTATCCCGCATACACGGCGGCGGCGATGCAGGCGCTGATGGAGCTGGCAGCGCGGAGCCAGGTGAAGCTGGCGGGATTTCTGACGTGGGCGTTCGAGTTTGAGGGGCAGCCGCTTTTTGTGGGACAGAGGGCGCTGGCGACGCACGGAATCGACAAGCCGCTGATGAATTTCTTTCGCATGGCAGGGATGCTGGGCGGCGAACGGGTGGCGGCGACCAGCGGCGCGGCAATTCCGGCAGAGAGCATTGTGCAGGCGGGGGTGCGAGAACGTCCGGATCTGGATGCCATGGCGACGCGGAGTGGAGACGGCGCGGCTGTGATGGTGTGGAACTACGCCGATGATGATGTAGCGGGAGCGACGGCGCCCGTAGAGATGACGGTGCGGGGCTTGCCGGCGACGGTGCGGCGGACGTTGGTGGAGGAATATCGAATCGATCCAACCCACAGCAACGCGTTCACGACGTGGCAGAGGATGGGATCGCCGGCAGAGCCGACGGCGCAGCAGATGGCGGCTCTGAAGGAAGCGGGACAGCTGGGGTTAGAGGGGTCGCCAAGGTGGGTGACGGTGGATGGGGGAACGGTGGAACTGGATCTGGAGTTGCCGCGGGAGAGCGTGGATCTGTTGAAGATCAGCTGGTAAGTGGTGAACAGAAGGGCGGAAGACGGTGTGCACGAGGTTGCAGCGCACAACAGGTGACGGGTCTTGAGGTCGGCGTTTATGGTATACGTTTTCTCGGTGCTGCTGCCATTCCCCACGGAGGGTTCTCGATGACGAAACGATTCGCAATCGTACCGATCTTGACCGTATGTCTTTGCGCCGCGGTGCAGGGGTGGGCGCAGTCGGGAGGGCCGGCGGTAGTCACGATCCATGCCGACCGGGTGGCGGCGAAAGTGAGCCCAACGCTGTACGGGCTGATGACGGAGGAGATCAACCACTCATACGAGGGTGGGTTGTACGCAGAGTTGATCCGCAACGACACCTTTCGCGCGGACTGGTCGGGCGTGAACGACTGGATCCTGGTCGCGGATGGAAACGCGGAAGCAAAGATCGAAATCGACAGGACGACCGGCCCGAGCGAGGCTCTGCCGTACAGCATGCACCTGGAGGTGAGCGACGCGAGCGCGGCGGGACCGGCCGGAATGCTGAATGGCGGATGGTGGGGGATCCCGCTGCACGCGGATACGACCTATCGCGGCTCGTTTTATGCGAAGGAAGAATCAGCGGACATGGGGCCGGTGACCGCGAGCCTGGTAGCGAACCAGACGGGCAAAGTGCTGGCAAGCACGACAGTGTCAGGGATCGGGACGGAGTGGAAGCAGTACACATTCGCGCTGAAGACAGGTGCGATGGAGCCGTCGATGCAGAACCACCTGGTGCTGACGGTGGAGCATCCAGGGAATTTGTGGCTGCAACTGGTGACGCTGTTTCCGCCGACGTATCACGATCGGCCGAACGGAACGCGGATCGATCTGATGGAGAAGCTGGCGGCGATGCACCCGCAGTTTCTGCGCTTCCCGGGGGGCAACTATCTGGAGGGCGATCATCTGGCGGACTGGTATGACTGGAAAAAGACGATCGGGCCGCTGGTGGACCGGCCAGGGCATGTGAGCCCGTGGCACTACTGGTCGACCGACGGGTTCGGGCTGCTGGAGTTTCTGGAATGGTGCGAGGACCTGCATATGCATCCGGTCCTGGCGGTGTATGCGGGCTACTCGCTCATGCAGGAGCATGTGAATCCCGGACCAGATCTCGAGCCGTATGTGCAGTCGGCGCTGGATGAGATTGAGTATGTGACGGGCGGGACAGACACGAAGTGGGGTGCGGAGCGGGCGAAGGACGGGCATCCGGCGCCGTTCCACCTGACATACGTGGAGATCGGGAACGAGGATCAGTTCGACCGGTCGGGGAGTTACGGCGAACGGTACGAACAGTTCTACAAGGCTATCAAAGCGAAGTATCCGGATCTGCAGCTGATTGCGACGGCTCCGATCAGGACGATGACGCCGGATGTGCTGGACGAGCACTACTACGTGCGGGCGACAACTTTCTTCCACGATGCGAATCACTATGACAAGACCGATCGCAGCGGGCCGAAGATCTTTGTAGGGGAGTGGGCGACGCGCGAGGGAACGCCGACGCCGAACATGGGCGCGGCTCTGGGCGATGCGGCGTGGATGACGGGTCTGGAGCGGAACAGCGACGTCATCGTGATGGCAAGCTATGCGCCGCTGCTGGTGAACGTGAGCCCAGGGGCGATGCAGTGGGACACGGACCTGATCGGGTACAACGCGATGAAGAGCTACGGTTCGCCGAGTTACTACGCGCAGGCGATGTTCGGCAGCTACATCGGGGACGAGCAGCCGGTGAACACGGTGGAAGGCGGCGGGCCACGGTTCTTCTATTCGGTTACGGAGAGCACGGCGAAGAAACAGCTGTACCTGAAGCTGGTGAACGGGTCGTCGGATGCGCAGGCGGTGGAGATCCATCTGCCCGATGCGAAGGTGGCGGGGACGGGGAAAATGATCAGACTAAGCGGGGACAACCCGGAGGCGACGAACACAATCGACGATCCGCGGGCGATTGTGCCGGCAGAAAGCACGCTGAGCGGGGTCACGGAGGTGTTCCATCATCGCCTGCCGCCGTACACGATCGAGGTGCTGGTGCTGGACGTGCGGTAGTTGGCGATGGACGGTGGTTCGTTGTTCTTTTGGACACCGGGTATCGGGGTTCGAGCGCCGGGGAAATGGCCTTCCGTCGCTCTCGAAAGGCGGGCTGGGGCGGTCGTAAGAAGAGAAGGAGTTGCCATGCGGCGGATGACGCGGCGGAGATTTCTGGGGACATCGCTGACGGCGGCCGGCGCGGCAGCAGTGGGAGGACGGCAGCTATACGGTGAGACGATGCCCGTGCTGCTGGGGAGCACGCGGCTGGAGCAGTTTGACTACAGCGACGTGCAACTCCTGGACGGGCCAATGCTGGAGCAGTTCCGGGCAAATCACGCCTACTACCTGGCGCTGAACGAGGATTCGCTGCTGCAGCCGTTCCGGCAGAAGGCGGGGCTGCCGGCGCCAGGCGAGCCGATGGGCGGGTGGTATAGCTGGTCGAAGGAATTCGATCCGCCCAGGAACATGACGGGGTACGTTCCGGGGCACACGTTCGGACAATATATGTCGGCACTGGCGCGGGCGTACGCGGTGACGGGCGATACGTCGACGCGAGAGAAAGTTCTCCGGATGGTGCGGGGATATGCGCCGACCATCACCTCGAAGTTCTACGAGGGGTATCCGTTGCCCTGCTACACGTCGGACAAAACGGCTTGCGGGCTGATCGACGCGCACCGCTACGCGCAGGATCCGATGGCGCTGGAGGTGCTCGCGCACGCGACCGATGCGGTGCTGCCGTGGCTGCCACCCAAGGCGCTCGACCGGGTGGAGATGGCGGCGCGGCCCCATCCGAACATTGCATATACGTGGGACGAGAGCTACACGCTGCCGGAAAACTTTTTTATCGCGTACCAGATCAGTGGCGATACGCGATATCTGGCACTGGCGAAGCGGTTCCTGGAGGACGACACATATTTCAATCCTCTGGCAGCGGGGGAGAACGTGTTGCCGGGGCAGCATGCATACAGTCACGTGAACGCGCTGAGCTCGGCGTCGCAGGCGTATCTGGTGCTGGGGAGCGAGAAGCATCTGCGCGCGGCGCGCAACGGCTTCGGGTTTGTCGTGGACACGCAGTCGTTCGCGACCGGCGGATGGGGGCCGAATGAGACGTTTCGCAAACCGGGAAGCGGTGACATGGGAAAGAGCTTGACGGAGACGCACGCGAGCTTCGAGACCCCGTGCGGGTCGTACGGGCACTTCAAAATCGTGCGGTATCTGATGCGGATCAGCGGCGACAGCCGCTATGGCGACAGTATGGAGCGCGTCCTCTACAACACGATCCTGGGAGCGCTGCCGATGCAGCCGGGCGGGAAGACGTTCTACTACTCGGACTACAACAACGACGGGCAGAAGGTGTATTACGACGAGGCGTGGCCGTGCTGCTCGGGAACCTTCCCGCAGGTGACGGCGGATTATGGGATCAGCTCGTACTTCCACACGGACCGGGATGTGTATGTGAATCTCTTTGTGCCGTCGCGGCTGGAGTGGCGGCGCGCCGGGAACGATGTGACGGTGGAGCAGGCAACAGAGTATCCCTATGCGCCGGAGGTGACGGTGCGCGTGCACTGCGAGCGGCCCGAAACCTTCACCGTATATCTGCGAGTGCCGGAGTGGACGGGCGCAGGGACGCGGGTAACGGTGAGTGGCAAAGCTGTGGACGCGGAGTTGCGGCCGGGAACATTTGCAGCAATCCGGCGGGAGTGGAAGGCGGACGACCGGATCGAGTATCACATCGACACGCCGCTGCGGCTGGAAGCGGTGGATGCGCAGCATCCGACGTGGCAGGCGCTGATGGCTGGGCCTCTGGCGCTGTTTGCGACGGGCACGCTGGATGGGCGGTTCACGCGGGCCCAGCTGCTGGGAGCGCGGCAACGGAGTCCGGGATCGGACGTGTGGCTGGCCGAGTCGGCCAGCGGGACCGTTCCGTTCACGACATTTCCGGAAATTGGGGAGGAGAAGTATCGGCTGTATCAGGAGACAGCCGGGTAGCCTTTGGCCCGCAGCGAAAAACGCCAAGCGAAAGACGCTTGGCAAAGGACGTTCAGCGCCAGCAAAAAAGCTAGGCCGCGGTTCCGTTAACCTCGGCGGCGATTTTGCGGAGCTGGGGGAGAATCTCCCCAAGTGCGGCCGGTGCAGCGGAGCGCGTCCCGAGGGCAAAGTAGGCTTTGCGGTAGAGCGGGTAGAGCTTTTCGCAGACGACGTTAGCTTCGGGTTTGGGGTGGAACTCCGTGAACTGGAGGCAGAGCTTCTCCTGGGCGGCTTCAATGGTTGGGAAAGCGCCGGCGGCGAGCATGGCGAAGATGCCGGAGCCGAGGCTGGTGGGGATTCCCGCAGGTACGAGGACGGGTTTGCCGAGAACGTCGGCGTAGACCTGATTGAGGACGGGATTGTTCTGGGGGACGCCGCCGCCGTTGATGACGCGGTCGACCCGCGTGCCGTGCTCCGCCATACGCTCGAGGATGATGCGGGTGTGAAAGGCGGTGCCTTCGATGGCGGCGAAGAGTTCGTCCTGCGCGGTGTGGACGAGGTTCCAGCCGAGGGTGACGCCGCCGAGTTCGGAATTGACGAGCACGGTGCGGTCACCGTTGTCCCAGGAGAGACGAAGGAGACCGGTTTGTCCGGCGCGGTAGTTTTCGAGGCCCTGGGAGAGTTCGGAGACTTTGACGCCGGCACGCCGGGCAATGGCGTCGAAGATGTCGCCGGTGGCGGAGAGGCCGGCTTCAATTCCGGTGTACTGTGGATGAACGCTGCCAGGCACGACGCCGCAGACGCCGGGAATGAGCTCCGTTTTTTTCGCCATGGCGATGATGCAGGTTGAGGTGCCAACGACATTGACGACATCGCCTTCGCGGCAGCCAGCGCCCAGGGCGTCCCAGTGTGCATCGAACGCGCCGACGGGGATGGGGATGCCGGTGCGGAGTCCGAGCTTCTCGGCCCATTCCGCGGTGAGATGGCCGGCGATGTGGTCGGAGGTGCCGTAGTCGCCGGCCAGTTTTTCGCGGACGCCATCGAGGAGCGGATCGACCCTGGAGAGGAAGGACTGAGGCGGGAGTCCGTCCCATTTGGGATTCCACATCCACTTGTGGCCCATGGCACAGATGCTGCGTTTGGCCCGGCGAGGATCGGTGACGCCGCTCAGCGTGGCAGCGGCCATGTCGCAATGCTCGAAGGCGGAGGCGAACTGCCCGCGCTGGCCGGGATTGTGGCGGAGCCAATGGAGGAGCTTGGCGAATCCCCACTCATGGGAGTAGACGCCGCCACACCACGCGATGGCTTCGAGGTTTTCCCTGTGGGCGAGAGCGGTGATCTCCTGGGCTTCCGCTTGGGCGCGGTGATCGCACCAGAGGTAGTACTCGCTGAGCGGCTGCATGCGGACATCGACGGGAACGACGCTGGAGCCGGTGGTATCGAGGGCGATGGCGGCGACCTGTTCGCCGTGGATCGCGGCGGCCCGGACTGCAGCGCGGGTGGCTTCGGAAAGAGCCCGCATGTGGTCGGCATGGGCCTGAGTGGCGAAGTCCGGATCGTCGCGCTTGCGGTGGAGGGGGTAGTCGGCGCTGGCCGAGCCGAGGCGACCACGATCGGAGGAAAGGATGGAAACGCGGACGGAGAGAGTGCCGAAGTCAACGCCGGCGACGATGGTCATGGAGCAATCCGATCGTGGAGACAGGGAAGAAGGATTCGTTTGGCCTCGGGAGTAAACATTTTCTCAGGGAAAACGGGCCGGGTTTTTATTTTATGCCGGGATTCGCGAATAGAGTATGCTGTAAACGCATTCTTCAACCTCGTTATGGCTGGCCCGGCGAGAAGAACGAGACGGCGCTCCGCGTCGAAACCCGATCGGATGGACATCCATGCGGTGGCGAAACTGGCGCATGTTTCGATCGCTACGGTATCACGGACCATCAATCACGTCCCAACGGTAAACGCAAAACTGGCAAAGCGGGTGTGGGAAGCGATCCGCGAGCTGAACTACTATCCGAACACGCAGGCGCGTGCTTTGGTGTCGGGGCGGAGCCGTCTGCTGGGGCTGATCGTATCGGAAATCACGAATCCGTTTTTCCCGGAACTGATTCAGGGATTTGAAGACGTGGCGGTGGAGAACGGGTACGAGATTCTGATCGGGTCGACGAACTACGATCCGGAGCGGATGCAGCGGTGTATCCGGCGGATGGTGGAGCGGAACGCCGAAGGCGTGGCCGTGATGACGTTCGGCATCGAGCAGCCGTTGCTCGATCAGCTGGCGGACCGCAACGTGCCGCTGGTGTTTGTGGACGTGGCGCCGAACCGGCCGGCGATCAGCGTGCTGAAGGTGGATTATCACCACGGAATCCGGCAGGGCGTGCAGCATCTGGCTGCCCTGGGGCACCGAAGGATTGGGTTTGTCAGCGGACCGTTGCGCCTGCATTCGGCGCAGTCCCGCCTGGCGGCGTTTAAAAAGGCACTGGGCGAGTGCGGAATCGCGGTGGAGGAGACACTAATCTTCGAAGGCGACCACACCATGGAGGGCGGGATGGCGGCAGCGCAGAAGATGCTGGCCGGGAAGGATCTGCCGACCGCGATCATGTGCTCGAACGATATGCTGGCGATCGGAGTGCTGCACGAACTGTCGCGATCGGGGTTGCGTGTACCCGACGACATTTCGATCATCGGATTCGACGACATTCACATGGCGGCCATGATGATCCCACCGCTGACGTCGATTCAGATGTCGCGAACGGATCTGGCATCGGCGGCCGTGAGCGCGCTGCGCGGTCATCTGGAGGGCGGACAGAAGCGGGAACATCGCATCGACACGCGACTGGTGGTGCGGGAATCGACGGGTTTTCCACGAGGGACGATGTCGCACCTGCGGGGACGCAGGGAAACCGTCCCGGCGGCCGTGGAACCGGCCTGACAGCTGAGCGGCGGCGACCAGAACGACAAGCCTGCGGCTATTTAGTCACTCAGATCGAGGTTAATTCCCTTCCCTGCGTCGTCGACGGTCAGGGCGACGGAGTCTGCAGAGCGGGTGAGCGAGAGCGACCGTTGCTTGCCATCGATGAGGGCGGTCGCGGAGTGTGCGGCCGACCCGAAAACTTCCAGATGAATCTGCTTCCACCACGCAGCATACGAACCCTGATGCGCGCCGATGTGGATGTGAAGGGCGCCGGCGGACTGCGAACAGGTGAAGTCCATGCGCAGGAACTCGCCGCGGCGATACGCCATGGTTTTACCGTCGTCGACGTAAAGGCCGCCGCCGCAGCCGCGGCCTTCGCCGGGGTCGCCGGGATAGACGCGCAATTCGAGGGGGCCCTGCGGGATTTCATTGGTGCTCTGCACGAGCGGCTCCATGGGGAGGATCGTTCCCCCGCGGACAAAGACGGGCAGAGCGGCGAGCGTGGGATGGATGGTGGTGGTGAGCGGAGGCGCGGCGGGATTGACGGGCGCGTGTTCGGACGGCGGCGGGGGTGGCGGAGGCGCCGGGATTTTCGCGCCGGTCCAGAAGTCGTACCAGTCCGGCGAGGGGAGATCGACGGGGTAGTCCTCGATCTGGTCGGGCCAGGGCGCCGGCGCGACGAGAAGGTCGGGGCCGACAAGGAATTCGGCGGAGGCTTCGAGGTCGACGTCGAGCGGATGACGGTCGGCGGTGGCGTCGGGGAATTCGAGGAAGAGCGGGCGAACGAGGGGGAGACCGTTGCGTGAGGCTTCCTCCGCGAGCGTGTAGAGATAGGGCATGAGGCGATATCGGGTTTCGATGAAGCGGCGGCGGATGGCCTCCTGCTCCGGGCCGCCGACCCATGGTTCCTGGTTGCCTGAGCCTTTCTCGGTGTGGTCGCGGTCGATGGGCTGGAAGGCGGCGACTTCGAACCATTTGGTGAGGAGATCCGCGGAGGGCGTGCCGGCGTATCCACCGACGTCGGCGCCGGAGAACGCGAAGCCGCTGAGGCCGAGGTTCTCCAGCATGGGCGTGGTCATGCGGAGATGATTCCAGCTGCTGCTGTTGTCTCCGGTCCAGGTGGCGGCGTAGCGCTGGCCACCGGCATAGGTGGCGCGAGTGAGAACAAAGGGGCGCTGATCGGGCTTGAGGGCGAGAAGACCTTCAAACGTGGCACGGGAATTCTCCATGCCATAGACGTTGTGGATTTCGGCATGGGTGGCGGTGCGGGTGCGGAAGCCGGGCTCCTGGATGCGATGGACGACATCGAGAGGCATGGTGTGCGTTGGGCTGTCGAAGATGGAGGGCTCATTCATGTCGTTCCAGAAGCCCGCGATGTTCATTGCATAAAAATTGTGATAGAGGGAGCCCCACCAGGCGCGCGTGCTGGCCTGGGTGAAATCGGGGAAGACGGAAGGACCGGGCCAGACGCGGCCGGTGTAGATGGAGCCGTCGGGATTCCGGACAAAGTGATCCCCGGCGATGCCGGAGTCATAGGGGGCGTAGCCGTGGTTGGGGTAGTCGGCGATGTGGAGGTCGGTAATGGCGACGGGGTGGAAATTTTCCGCGTTGAGCTGCGCGATCATGCCGGGGAAGTCGGGAAAAAAAGTTTTGTTGACCGTGAAGGGGCGATAGTCCTGCTGATAATCGATGTCAAGGTAGATGGAGTCGGCGGGGATGCGATCGGCGCGGAGGCGGGCCGCGATCTGAAGAACGCGGGCCTGGGGGTAATAGCTGTAGCGGGACTGCTGGTAGCCGAGAGTCCAGAGCGGCGGCAGGGGCGGCGTGCCGGTGAGCCAGGCATAAGTTTCGACGACGCGCTCAGGGGATGGTCCGTAGAAGAAGTAATAGTCAATGGGGCCGTTTTCGGCGCCAAAGGAGTATGTGTTGCGAGTTGACTTGCCGAAGTCGAAGTTAGAACGCCAGGTATTGTCGAGTAAGAATCCGCAGGCCACGCCGGCGCGGTAAGTCAGGACATAAGGAATGGACTTATAGATCGGATCGGTCGATTCCTGAAAACGATAGGCGTCGGTATTCCAGAGGGTGAAGGATTCGTTACGACGATCGAGGGGACCGGTTTTGTCGCCGAGGCCGAAGTAGTGCTCGTCGAGAGGCATCTTCCTGGAGATGCGGAAGGCCGTGCCGGTCCAGGTCGTAGGGGCCGCGTCCTGCTGCAGGATCGTGCCCTGGAGGTCGCTGATGGTGAGGCGGAGCGTGCTGCGATCGATGCCGACGCGAAGCGATTTCGTGGAGAAGCCAATGGTGGAAGCGGTGGCGATGGGATTGACCTCAACGGAGCTATGACGAGCGGAGGCGAGAACAGCCCATGAGGCGTCTTCAGGAAGGTCTGCCGTCGGGCTGACGCGGATGCGAAGGACGTCGTCGCGGAGGGCGACGATGTGCTCGCGCGCTGAACCGGAGCGGATATCGATGCCGTTGGGGAGAGCGGTGAAGCTGGTGAGGTGGTCGAAGAGCAGGGGCGCTTGCTGGGCGCTTGCCTGGAGAGAACTGGCGGCAGAGAGAAGCAGGAGGGCGCATAGAGCTACCGAAAGACGAGAACGCATGACATGCAAATCTTATCGCCCCATGGGAGGCGATGACCAGACACGGGAGGCACAGATAGAAGATCGGCTTAGTGACGAATGGGACAGGGTAGGGGAAAGGGATTTGCGAGGGTATGGTGTATGCTGGCGAGCAATTCCACACAGGTTGCTGCGTGGCGGGGCAAGGACCGTACTTCTGCGGGAGAGAGGCTGTCTGTGATGACGAAGTCGATGGCAGGGCGCGGGATGGTTGCCGCGGGAATGGCTGCGATGTTGGCGGCGATTGGGTTCGCGGCTCGCGCTCAGGGGCAGCCGGCATCGCAACCGCAGGCATCGTCACAGGCAACGGTACAGACAGCTCCGGCGGCGGAGGGCGGGATCGTCGGAACATGGCAGGGCACGCTGCACCTGCCGAACGGGAACGGTCTGCGGACGGTGCTGAAGATTACGGAGGATGAGAAAGGCGCGCTGCACGCGATGTTCTACAGCATCGATCAGAGCGGCCAGGGAATAGCGACGAGTTCGATCAGCTTTGCAGACAAGACCCTCAAGTATGGAATCGAATTTATCGGTTTGACCTACGAAGGAAAGATGTCGGCGGACGGAAACTCGATCAGCGGAGCGAGCGCGCAGGGGGGAAATTCGCTGCCGCTGGTGTTCGAGCGGGCAACACCGGCGACGGAGTGGGCGATGCCGGCGCCACCGCCGCGAATCCCACCGATGCCGGCCGATGCGCATCCGGCTTTCGAGGTAGCGACGATCAAGCCGACAAAACCGGGGGAACAGCGGACATTTCTGATCTGGCGGGGAACGGAGATGCAGGTGGTAAATTTTTCGCTCGAGGGCATGGTGAAGTTCGCCTACGACCTGCAGGATAAGCAGATTGTGAATGCGCCAGACTGGATGAGCTCGGACAAGTTCGACATCGATGGGAAACCGGACACCGCGGGGACGCCGAACGGGGAACAACTGAAGGAGATGGTACAGAAGCTGCTGGCGGACCGGCTCGCGCTGAAGTTTCACAAGGACGAGAAGGAGATGTCAGCCTACGTGCTCACGGTCGGCAAGGACGGGCCGAAGATGAAGCAGAACACCGGGAACCCGAACGGGCTGCCGGGACTGTTTTTCGGGCCGATCGGAACGCTGCATGTGATGAACGCCACGATGCAGAACTTCACGAACCTGATGCAGTC
>DATJNE010000041.1:0-15452 GCA_035508305.1 Acidobacteriaceae bacterium
CCCCCCTCGCCATCCCCGAGCGATAATGGTCCGTTCGCCGCTCGCACCATGCTGCCCCTCGCCAAACTCGTCGCCCTTGGCTTGAGCATCCTCTCCCTCTGTCTCCTCATCACCCACGCCTTCTTTGTCCCCGGCAGTCCCTGGGGCGACCGCCTCCTCGACGCCCTCGGCGTCCTCGGTCTTTCCGGCGCGATCTGTCTCGCCAGCGGCTTCCTCTTCGAAATCCCCAACCGTAAATTTGACCCCGAGCCCACCCCGCCCCTGCTGCAAACCCTCCCCGTCCGCCTCTTCTTCTGGGGCGCGGGACTCACCGCCGTCATGTTCCTGCTCTCCTGGTTCCTCGCCGAATACTTCGTCCCCATGATCTGGAAGAACCAGCCGTATTAGGCACCGACCCCATCCAACCCCCTTAACCAACCCATCAACAGAGGGGCCTTCGCCGACGTGCTTAACACAATAGAATCAACAGCGTCCGAGGGGCTCGAACCCCCCTCTCGCCAAACCACCCCCCCGGCAATCCGCTCCACGCCGCCCCCTCACACCCCCTGGCTGGCGCCGTCCACCTTCTTCCCCCGCACCTTCCGCCAGATCCACCACCCCAGCCCGCCAAAGATCAGCGCCAGCACCAGCAGCGTCGCCACCAGATGCTTCTTCGCTATCTCGCCCACCACGTTGACGATCTGCGGCCCGTAGTGGATCACCAGCGCCGTCTCGATCCCGAAGCGAATCAGCCGGCCCGTGAAAACCGCCAGCATGAACGTCACCGTCCGCATCTCAAACACGCCCGCCGCAAAGACGAACAGCTTCCACGTCGTCGGCGGCGGCATCAGCGACGGGATCATGATCGCCAGAAATTCCTGCTTCTCGAACTGCGTGCGCAGCCCTTCAAACCGCGCTCGATTGATCCGCTTCAGCAGAAACAGTTCGCCCCCGGCCCGCCCCAGAAAAAACGGAACCAGCCCGCCCAGCGTCGACCCCGCCGCCGCCAGCACCATATAGACATAGAAGTGCCGCTTGTCCGCCCACGCCCACCCTGCCATCAGTACATCGATGGGCAGCGGAATCGACGCCGAATCGATGAACGACGCCAGCAGAACGCCCCACGGCCCCAGCGGAATCAGCCAGTGCTGCGTCAGCTTGTTCAGTTTTGCCAGCAGGGATTTCAGGCGCGCCGTTCCTTTCTCCTGCTGCCCTGCCCCGTGACCGTCCCGCTCCGCACCGTCGCCCCCTCCCCGTGCTCGGTCCTGCCCTCGATCAGATCCAGAGCATGCGGCAGCACCGGCAGCGCCGCCAGCAGGGAACGTACCGCCCCCTTCGGGCTTCCCGGCACATTCAGGATCAGCGCCGCCCCTCGCTTTCCTGAGAACGTTCCGCACACCGCCCGGCTCAGGCTCGCCATCGGCGTTTCGCGGCGGCCTTCGCTGCGCATCAGCTCCGCCACTCCCTCCAGCAGTCGATCGCACACCGCCCGCGTTGCCTCCGGCGTCACATCCCGCGGCCCCACGCCGGTCCCCCCGGTAGTAACCACCAGACGGGCCACGCCGGCTGCCTTCCGCATTGCGTCTTCAATCGCCCCCTGCTCGTCTGGAACCGTAGCGCGGTATACCGTCTCAAAGCCGTTTGCGTCCAACGTATCAACCAAAGCCGGCCCCGAGAGGTCCTCCCGCACACCCCGTGAGCAGCCGTCGCTCACCGTAATCACGGCTGCACTCCTGCGCGGGGATGAACGAGACGGATGCACCACGTTTTCGATTGTACAAACAGCGGTAAGTCCCTCGATTTGATGAGAAAATAGACCAGAGCTACCGTGGCATTCCCGCGTCACCCCGTGCGCTCGCGCGCCGGGACCCCGGTTTCAGCCGCGCAGAACCCAAGCCCCAGCAGCACCGAAGTACACCAGGAATGCCGATTCGCCTCAACCTCTCCGACGCACCGGCCGAGCCGCAGATCGATCCGGAATCCCCTCGCTCGCACGGCGTCGCCGTGGAAGCTCCTCCCGTTGACGATCTGTCCGAATCCGGAGATTCCGCCGAAGATCGCCTCGCGTCATCGAACGGCTCCGGCAACCTGCCATCCTTCCGCCGCAGCCGCTACGAAGAACTCGACCACACCGATCTGCTCCACATCATCGATGAGCTCGAGGGCAACCGCGGCTGGGCCAGCCTCCGCGAAAAGCTGTGGATCGCTCTCATCATCCACATGCTCGTCGCCTGGTATCTCCTCTACGGGCCGAAATACATCTATCACGTTCGCGTCGTCGATCCCTCGGTGATCATGAAGCAGCGTCAGAAGGATCTGACCTTTCTCGACCTGCCGCCCGATGCGCTCAAGCCGGTAAAGCCTAAGGTCCAGGCTCCGCTCTCCGACAAGGATCGCGTTGCCCAGACGCCGCACCCCACCCTCGACCGCAAGACCCTCGAGGAACTGGAAGCGATGCGCCGCGCCGGTCCGCCTGAGCCGGCTCCGCAGCCCAGCCAGCAACCCGTTGCGCCCGCCGCCCCTGCGGCGCCCGCGCAGCAGCAGCCCCAGGTCGCCGAGCAGCATGCGCCCACGCCGCCCGCCCAGCCGCTGCCCCAGAACAATCAGGCCAAACTCGAAGCTCCGCCCATGGCGCCCCAGCCCAATTTCCGCTCCGGCAGCACCGTCAATCCCAATGAGCAGTTGCAACAGGCCATGCGCCAGGCCATGCAGGGCCGCGGCCAGTTCGGCGGCGACAGCGGCGCCAACGCGCCCTCGCAGCACTCCGGCATGAACGGCGGCGTCGACGTCCTCAGCGATACCATGGGCGTCGACTTCGGCCCCTATATCCAGCGCGTGATCTGGGATACCGAGCGTGCCTGGTGGCCGATCATCCCCGAATCGGCGCGCCCCCCCCTCGATCAGCAGGGCAGGGTTCTGATTCGCTTCAAAATCTATCCCGATGGCAGCGTGAAGGAGATGCACCTCGACAGTCCCTCCGGCGACGTCGCGCTCGATCGTGCCGCCTGGGCCGGCATTACCGGTGCAGCCCCGTATCCTCCGCTGCCGCCGGCCTTCAAAGGGCCCTATCTGGAGCTGCGCTTCTACTTCCTCTACAACATCCCTCCCGGTCAGGAATAGCCATGGCCGCGCCCCCGGGATCAGCATCTGCCGGGCCCGAGCCGCAGTCACCGCAGCCCGACCCCGAACGCCTGCGCCGCCGCCAGACCATCGGCATCCTCCTCATCGTCGCCGCCATCCTGGTCTTCACCCTCCTGCGCGCCAACTGGCACGACCTCTTCCCCCAGGGCTGGTGGCGCTGGTAGCCATCTCTCAGCGCCCACCCGCCACTCGCCACCCGCCACCCGCAACCCGTAACCCGTCACCTGAAATTTGCCCGCAATTCCCGGAGTGTCCTGCATCGCGCTTCCTGCCATCCTCATCCTGAGAGGAGCACGAGTACCATGAACACAGCCGCCATGCTCACTGAAGACCAGGCCTGGGCCGCCGTCCTGGCGCGCGATCCCGCCGCCGATGCCGAGCTGGTCTATGCCGTCACCACCACCGGCGTCTTTTGCCGTCCCACCTGCCCCAGCCGCCGCCCGGCGCGCAGCAATGTTGTCTTCTTCCCCAATCCCGCCACCGCCGTGAACGCCGGCTATCGCCCCTGCCGCCGTTGCCGTCCGCAGCAGCGCCACGTCGACGCGGGTCTGGTCGAAGCCGTTTCCACCGGGCTCCGCCGCGATCGCCCGGCCACCCTGGCGGAGCTCTCGCGCCTTACCGGCCGCAGCCCCTTCACCGTTGAGCGCACCTTCAAGCGCGTCCTCGGCCTCACTCCCGCCCAGTATCAGCGCCAGCAGCGCGCCGCGGCCTTTCGCCGCGAGCTCACCCACGGCTCCGCGCGGGTCACCGACGCCATCTACGACGCCGGTTACTCCGGCCCCGGCCGCGCTTACGAAAACACGCAGCTCGGCATGGCTCCCGGCCACTATCGCGCCGGAGGCCGCGACGCCCGCATCGGCTTCGCCATCGGCTCCGGCCCCCTCGGCAAGGTGCTCATTGCCGCCACCGGCCGCGGTCTCTGCTCCGTGATTCTCGGCGACAGCGGCGCGCAGCTCACCCGCCAGCTGCACACGCAGTTTCCCCAGGCGGAGATCGAACCGGCCCCGCACCTCCAACCCCTCCTGGACGACGTGCTCTCCCAGTTCACCGAGCATCCCGCCGCCCTCGATCTGCCCCTCGATCTGCGCGCTACCGCCTTCCAGATGCGCGTCTGGGAAGCGCTCCGCCGCATTCCCCGCGGAGAAACCCGCACGTACGCTGAAGTCGCCCGGTCTCTCGGCAACCCGAAAGCCGTCCGCGCCGTCGCCCGCGCCTGCGCCACCAACCCCGTCGCCGTCGTCATCCCCTGCCATCGCGTCATCGGCAGCAACGGCAAACCCACCGGGTACCGCTGGGGCATCCGGCGGAAAGAGAAACTCCTGAAACTGGAGAAGTCCCCGACCCGCTGATCCGCGACGCTGCGGTAACAACCACCTTTGGGGGAGTTCTTCCGGAACCTGGCTCTGCTAGGGTTGCCGAACCGAATTCCCCCGAACGTCCATGGCCACCTTTGCCCCTGAGCAAATCCAGGAATCCAGCGCCGGTTCCATCTCGCGTGCCGAGATTCTCTCCGCTCTCTCCTTCGCTCTCGATCTCACCGAAGCGGCCTCGCCCGGCCACTCGCTGCGCAGCTGCGTCCTCGGCATGCGCCTCGCCGATGAGCTGAGCCTCCCCGAGGATCGCCGCGCCAGCCTCTACTACGCCCTCCTGCTCAAAGACATCGGCTGCAGCAGCAATGCCGCCCGCCTCTGCCAGATCATCGGCGGCGGCGATGAGCGCCGCGTCAAGGCCGGCGTCAAACTCGAAGACTGGACCCGCCCCTCGCGCCCCAAAGGCTCAACCCTGCGCCTGCTCTGGGATAACGTCCTCCCCCAGGCCTCCGCCGCCGAGCGCGTCGTCGGCATCGTCCGCCTCGGCCTCTCGCAGCATCGCAACAACCAGGAGATGATCGCCCTCCGCTGCGATCGCGGCGCGCAGATCCTCCGTAAACTCGGCCTCGGCGATGTCGCCGCTGAAGCCGTCCGCGGCCTCGACGAGCATTGGGACGGCTCCGGCTATCCCGAGCACCGTATTGGGCGCGCCATTCCCCTCGAAGCGCGTATCCTCGCCGTCGCCCAGCACCTCGATGTCTTCGCCACCGAACACGGCCCCCATGTCGCTCTCGAAGTCCTCCGCGAGCGCAGCCGCCGCTGGTTCGATCCCGAGCTGGTCCGCATCGCCGACCGTCTGCATCGCAACGGCGCCCTGTGGGACTGGGCTACGGCCTGGGCCCCCGCGTACGACACCCACTGCGTCGCCCTCGGCCTCGCGCCGGAGGGAGCGCAGCGTCTCGAGCCCTCCGACATCGATCTCATCTGTGAAGCCTTTGCCGACGTCGTCGACGCCAAGTCATCCTTCACCTTCCGCCACTCGGTCGGAGTCACCGGCGTGGCCCTCCACATCGCCCGCAATCTTGGCCTGAGCAACACCACTCTGCAGTTGGTCGCCCGCGCTGCGCTCCTGCACGATCTCGGCAAGCTCAGCGTCCCCAACTCCATCCTCGACAAGCCTGCGCCCCTCAACCAGGCGGAGTGGCAGATCGTCCGCGAGCATCCGCGCCTGACCCGCGAAATCCTCACCCGCGGCGGCGCCTTCCAGGCGCTCGCCTTCATCGCCGGAGCTCATCACGAAAAGCTCGACGGCTCCGGCTACCCCGGCCACCTCACCCGCGATCGGCTTCCCCTCGAAGCCCGCATCATCGCCGTCGCCGACGTCTACAGCGCTCTCACCGAAGACCGTCCCTATCGCGCCGGCCTCACCCACGAACAGGCCGGCGACCTCCTGCGAGAAGAAATCCCGCATCGGCTCGATCCCGATTGTGTCGAAGCGTTGTCGCTGCAGCCCGTATCCTGCAACCTCGAACCCGCCCTCAGTTGAGATCGTCCCCGATCGTCACCGTCACCGGCGGATTCTTCGTCAGCTGCGCGTCCATGATCAGCACCGTCCGCACCTGCCCCGCCACGAACTGGATCGGCGTGCTGGTGTACGGCGTCGTCGTCACCCCCGCCGGCGTGATCACGATCGTGTAGCTCCCCACCGGGATATTCGCGTACCCCTCCACTGCCTGCGGCGCCACGTCCGCGTACAGCGGTTTCGCGTCCGCCAGCGTGCTGCCGTTCGGCACCAGATAGATGTCCACCGCCCCCGCCACCAGCGCCTGCTGCAGAAACCGGATCGAGAAATACCCCGCCGGCGCCGCCGTCGGCTGATCGGTCAGCAGCGAAACCGTATATCCCGCCCCCGAATCCGTAATGAACACCGAATGCTGTTCGGAAACCAGAAACGCCCCGTCCACCTGCGCCGTCGCCTTGGTCGTGCCCACCGGATACACGTAAGCCGTCGCATTCTCCGGCGGCAGAAACGCGTAATTGGTAAACGTCGCCGCTCCGATATTCGTCGCAATCGGCGTCGTCGCTACGTCCACGTTCACCGACGGCGCGTTATACGACGCATCGATGACCCGCACCTGCGTCTGCGAGGGCAGTGAGCTCTGCACGCTCTGGCAGCCCAGCAGCGGCAGCCCCGCCATGGCCGTGGTCAGGGCCAGGCGTTTCCACAAATCCCTGCGATGCAAGCCTGCCATACCCGGAAATTGCCGCCTGAGGAGATAGAAAGTTGCTCTCATCTTACTTGCGCGTCTCGCGGCCTCGACAGGAATCCATATCTATCTGTCTGCCACAATCGGGGGAGCAACGCGCCCATCGGAGCGCAAATTCACTCACCAAAGTACCCAGCCGGTAATGGGCCCGCCGGACAATTTCCCGAACCGGAATCGTGCCGCCTGCGTATACTTCTGCCGTTATGTTCTCCGCCTCGGTTTCTCGCTCCGCGATGCTCTCGTTGTCTCTGGCCTTCTCTCTTGCCGCCACCGCCTTTGCCCAGGCCAACCCGGCCCCGGCTCCCGCGCCGGCGCCTGCCGCCGCCCCCGCTCCCGCCACACCCGCGCCTGCGCCTCCCAAAGTCGAGGACCAGGACACCTTCACCGTCGTCGGCGTCACCGTCCGCACCAATAACGCGAAGGAAGCCGGCGGTCAGGGGCAGATTCCGCAGCTCTGGCAGGACGCCATGCAGAACGGCACCCTCGAGCAGATCCCCAACAAGGTCGGCGACTCCCTCATCGTCGTCTACAGCGACTACGCCACCGACAACACCGGCGACTACAACTACACCCTCGGCTACAAGGTCTCCGCGGTCGGCAAAATCCCCGATGGCATGGTGGCAAAGACCATCCACGCCGGCAGGTACGCCGTCCTCACCTCCGATCAGGGACCGCCGCAGGAAGTCATTCCCGCCCTTTGGCAGCACATCAACAGCATGACGCCCCAGCAGATGGGCGGCGCACGTGCCTACCAGACCGATTTTGAGACCTACGGCGACGTCACCGACTTCAACAACATGCAGATGACGGCTCACATCGGTCTGAAATAGAGAACCGACGCGCCTGGAAAAAGCGCAGCTTCAGAACTGCGTCACCCTCGAGGGGGAGCACAGCGCGCCGACGGTGTGCCCTGAGCGGGCTCCGCGCAGAGCGGGGCGGATCGACATGCGCGGCCCATGCAAAGAAGCTATCGGCATGACGAGGATGATCGAGGTACGGAATGTTCCCGATCGTCTTTACCGCGCTCTGAAAGCCAGAGCCGCAACCGCGGGGAACTCTCTTTCCGACTATCTGCTCGGCGAACTCCGGGAAGTCGCCGAGCGTCCCACCCTGGCCGAGTTCCGCACACGTCTGTAGACCCGCAAACCGGTCGCGCTGGCATTGGACACTGCCGAACCGCTGCGCGGGGAACGTGCCGCGCGATGATTGTGCTGGAGGCCTCGGCAGCGATTGACTGGCTGAGGACGAACCGGCCATGCCTGCATTCGCAGGCGATGCCCTCCGATCCCGCGAGTAGCTCCAACCTCTCCGGCCCTGCTCTGTCACCCCCTGTCAACATCACCGAAGTACTGCGCGGCAAGTCGTTGAACCGCCTTCCCCTGGGCACCAGCCATTCCCGGCCCGCCGCCGCTCTTTCTCCTTCCGATTGCTAAACTGGAAGGGTAGGAGTTGTGTCTCTGCCTGACCGCCAGCGGTCGGGCTTCGTTGTTTCAGGGGGTCCTGGTCCCTCGAGGAGACAAGCCGGACGCCGCCCGGATTGCGTTCCGGTGTGTCTGAACCGGCGCCGGGCCTCGGGAGAACCAGCTCCCGCATGCGCGAAGAAATGAACTTCTCTCTTTTGAAACGGATACCCGCAACGACTGCGGAATCAAATGCGTGCAACTCAGCCCCACCCTCCCTGCGACCGCGGCAGGGTAATACCCAGGAGGTATTACCCTCCTGTATTTGAAAACAAAGGAGATTGGGATCCCCCCCCGGGGGGGAGGGGGGGAGGGGGGTGGGGGCCGGCGCAGCGACGCCCGCAACCCGCAACCGGTCACCCGTAACCTGTGACCCGCAACCCGCAGCCTGTAACCTGCTTCTATGAGTGCGATTCATGTTCAGCTTCCCGACGGATCGGTCCGGGAAGTTCCGTCCGGCACAACGCCCCTGTCGATCGCCGAAGGAATCTCGCCGCGCCTCGCCCAGGCCGCGGTCGTCGCCCGCATCCGGCCTCTGAAGGCCGCCGCCGCCTCCGTTTCGTCCGGCGCAAGCGGCGAAGCCGAGATGTACGCCGCCGAAGACACAACCGCCGAGCGCCTCGTCGATCTTGCGACGCCGCTCGAAGAGGACGTCGCCCTCGAACTCCTCACCGACAAGGCTCCCGAGGCTCTTAAGGTGTTGCGCCACTCCGCGGCGCACGTGATGGCGACCGCGGTCACCGAGCTCTTCCCGGAAACGAAGCTCGGCCACGGCCCGGCGACCGAAACCGGCTTCTTCTACGACTTCTGGCGTCCCACCCCCTTCACGCCCGAAGATCTGAAGCTGATCGAAGGACGCATGGCCGAAGTCGCCGCGCGCGACGAGAGATTCGTCCGGGAATTCGAGTCCCGCGAGAAGGGACTCGAGGAATTCAAAACCGGCAACGACTTCATGAAGGTTCATTTCGTCGAGAAGTTCACCAAACCGGGCGATCAGATTTCGCTCTACCGCAACGGCAAATTCGTCGACTTCTGCCGTGGCCCGCACGTGCCTTCCACCGGCCGTGTCAAAGCCTTCAAGGTCATGAGCCTGTCGGGCGCTTATTGGCTGGGCGATGAGAAGAACCAGCAGCTCCAGCGCATCTACGGAACTGCGTTTTTCTCAAAGAAAGATCTCGACGACTACCTCGCGCGCCTCGAAGACGCGAAACGCCGCGATCACCGCCGCCTCGGCAAAGAGCTGGAGCTGTTCACCGTCAGCGAAGAAGTCGGTGCCGGCCTGCCGCTCTGGCTTCCCAAAGGCGCGACCATCCGCCGCCTGCTCGAGGACTACATCCTCGGCCTGGAGCGCGAGCTCGGTTACGAGCACGTTTACACCCCCGACCTCGCCAAGGTCGACCTCTACAAACGCTCCGGCCACTGGGCCCACTACCACGAGGACATGTTCCCCCCCATGGACCTCGAGACCGAGGAGATGGTGCTGCGGCCCATGAACTGCCCGCATCACATCCTCGTCTACGAATCGAAACTGCGCAGCTATCGCGACCTGCCCGTGCGTATCGCCGAGCTGGGCACCATGTATCGCTGGGAGCGTTCCGGCGCCCTCAGCGGCCTCAGCCGCGTGCGCTGTATGACGCTGAACGACGCGCACATCTTCTGCATGCCCGAGCAGATCAAAGAGGAGTTCTCCGGCGTCATGCAGCTGGTCGAGCGCGCCTACAGGGATCTCGGCATCACGCAATACAGCTACCGCCTCTCGCTGCGCGATCCGAAAAACAAGGAGAAATACGTCGACAACGACGCCATGTGGGACCTCGGGGAGCGCGTGCTGCGCGAAGCCCTCGACTCCCTCGGCCTGAACTATCGCGAAAGCCCCGGCGACGCCGCCTTCTACGGTCCCAAACTCGACATCCAGCTCGCCGACGTTATGGGCCACGAAGAAACCTACTCCACCATCCAGCTCGACTTTCACCTGCCGAATCAGTTCGGCCTGAAATACACCGCCGCCGACGGAACGCAGCCGCGCCCGGTGATGATCCACCGCGGCGTCATCAGCACCATGGAGCGCATGGTGTCGTACCTCATCGAACTGTACGCGGGGGCCTTCCCGCTGTGGCTCGCGCCGGTCCAGATCGGTTTGGTCCCCATCAGCGAACGGCACCACGGATACGCCAAAAAAGTGCAGCAGCGCTTACAAAAAGCCGGCTTTCGCGTCGAAATCGATCCGCGCAACGAGAAGATGAATGCCAAGATTCGCGACTTTACCCTGCAGAAGATTCCCTATGTGCTCGTGATGGGCGACAAGGAGGAGTCCGGCGAAGCCGTCAGCGTCCGCACGCGCGGCAAAGGCGACGAGGGGTCCCGCCCGCTCGATCAATTCATCGCGCAGGCGCAGGAACGCGTGGCCAGCAAGTCGCTGGAGCTTTAGCGACAAGCTCCCCCGACTGTCTCAAATTACGACACCTCTCCCCGGAAGTTTCACCGGAGATTCACGAAGCGGGGTCGCGGACACGCTCCCCGATCGCTAGAATCGGCGGCAGTAGAAAAAACTTGAGCCCGCTGGATCAGCAAATGCGCTTGCCCCCCGCTTCCGAACCCATCCGCGTCAGCGACCGCTTCCGCCTCACCCTCGAAGCAACGATCCTCTCGCTTGAAGCCGGCGCTGCGCGCGACGAGCGCACTCTTCCCCTCCTCGCCGATCCCGATCATCGCCGCCGTCACCAGCTCCTGATCTCGGCCCAGCTCGACCGCGCCTTCCGCCTCCGCGAGCTCCTCGCGCGCACCGTGCGCTCCTCCGCCAGCAGCACGAGTCTGGTTTCCCGCTACTGAGGATGCTTCTCTTCCGGCTTGCTCGCCGGATGAGGCTGTTCCTTCGGTGCCGGCCGTGATTCCTGCCGCGGCTGCGGCGCAGGCCGCGACTCCGGACGCTGCTCCGGACGCGCTTGCGGAGCCGGTCTCGATTCGGGTCGAGACTCCGGCCGACTCGCCGGCTGCGGCGCGCGCGGCGCCGGACGCGATTCCGGTCGCACCGTCGGAGCTGGTCTCGCTTCCGGCCGCGGAGCAGGCCGCGACTCCGGCGCTGGCCGGCCCGGCTCGGGCCGCGTCGCCGGTCCGGGCGAAGGCCTTGGCGCTCCCACCGGAGCATGATTCACGGGTGCGGAACGCCCCTCATTCCCGCGTGTCGGCGACGGTCGGCCGGGCTCGGGCCGCGTCGCCGGTCCGCCGGTTGGAGCAGGATGTCCTCCTGCCGAGCGCGCCGTCGGCGCAGGATGAAAGTCCTCCGCTCGGGCTGCTGGAGCCGATCGCCCGTCGTTCATCGGCCGGCTCTCGGCCACCGTCTGCGGACGCCCGTGGTTCTCGCTGGCGAACTGGGCCCGGTTCTGCATGGCCGCCCGCCGATTATCCTGCTGTGCGGGCAACGCGGCCACGTGCCGCTCATTGCGGGCTGCGCTCTGCGCCGAAGTCGGCCGATAATGCAACCCGCCATTCCCTCCGCTGTAGCTCACGCGGGAATTGTTGTAGACCCTCGTTACGCGGTAGTTGTACACGTTGCGGATGACCGCCGTGTTCACGCGGGTCACGGTGGTGTTGTAGTAGAAGGCGTTGCCGTGCCAATAGCCGCCTTCGTATCCATCGCCGCCGTAACCAAAGCCGTAGTTGATCCCGCCATAGAAACCCACGTGCGGTCCCCAATAACCGGGATACCAGTGATAGCGGTCCTGATACCAGCCCCAGTAACCCGGCGTCCACAGTGCGCCGACCCAGGGCGCCATCACCCAGGCTCCGGGAACCCAGTAATAGCCGGCAGGCGCATAGGACCAGTAACCCGGGGTCCACATATAGTCATCGCCCGGGCAGGGCGGCTGATCGTAGTCCGGAATCGGCGGCGGGGGCTCAGGCGCTACGTCGTAGTCCGCATCGTCATAGCTGCCTGAATCCTGATCCGGCGACTGATCGCTGTAGTCAGGCTGCTGATCGGACGCGGCCGTTTGGGGCGCCGCGTTCTCGTCCGGCGGCGGCGGAGGAGGATTCTCATCACCGGTCGTCGTGTTGCTCGCGCTGGCCAGGTTAGCGGTCGCGGGATCCGCGGCCGGCTGCGCCTGCACCTGGCTCGGATTGCTGTGGCAGCCCGCCAGGACAAAGGCCAGAAGGACGGAAGGAGTGAGTGTCTTGCCGATCGTGCTCATGGGTGCATTGGATGCGGGAATGGGTGCGGTGAGGAAGCTGTTATTCTTCTTTCGACGCGGCAGCGTTCGGCAGCTATGGCGGTGACAGGCCGGGGTTTGCGCTCAGCCGATCTGCCACATTCCTTATCCGCTCAACACTTAACCCCGCACCCCGAACCCCGCACACCTAACCCCGCACACCAGGAGGCAGGATGCAGCACGCGACAGGCTCGTTTGACGTAAAACTGACCCCGCAGAAGCCCGACAACCCGCCGGCAGAAGCGGCCGGGCTGGGCCGCATGTCCCTCGACAAGCAGTTTCAGGGCGATCTCGAAGGCACGGGCCAGGGTGAGATGCTCAGCCTGCTCGATCGCGACAAAGGCTCGGGGGGCTACGTGGCGATGGAGCGGGTGAGCGGCACGCTCGCGGGCAGGAGCGGCAGCTTCGTCCTCCAGCACGATGCGACGATGAATCGCGGCGCCGCGGAGATGACGATCACGGTCGTGCCGGATTCCGGCACGGGTGAGCTGACCGGCATCACCGGATCGATGACCATCAGCATCGAAGAGGGCAAGCACTTCTACGATCTGGAATACACACTGGAAACCGCGGCCCACTGATCGCAGGATCAATCCGGGATTCGATTCAGGTCCGACCGATCCGGCGGTTTCGCGGCCGGGACCGTTTCACAGGAAGCGAAGGTCTCGAATTGTTCCGGCTGGACTTCGCGGAACGTTTCCCCGGCGAGCAGAATGGACGGCGCGGGCAGGGGGGCGGCGTGTTCCAGTTCCTCCAGCGTGGTCCGGACGATCTGCCGGTCCGGCTGCGCAGCGCGCGAGACGATGACGCAGGGAAGGCCGCCGGGGAGACCTTCGCGGCGCAACTGGGCAGCGATTGCTGCGAAATCGCGGCCCGGCATATAGACGACGCGCGTCGCTCCCGCCAGCGATGCCGGCTCCATCGGAGATCCCGCGGCATGATGCCCGACCGAGAAGCTGACGCTGGAGGCGCTTCGGCGGTCGGTGAGGGGACGGCCCAGGGCCGCGGCAGCTGCAAAGGCTGCGGTGATTCCCGGAACCACTTCGAAGGGGATTCCGGCGGAGCGCAGCGCATCCAGCTCCTCGCCCGCACGCCCGAAGACCAATGGGTCACCCGACTTGAGGCGGATAACGGCGAGGCCGCGGCGCGCCTGGTCGACGAGCATGACGTTGATTTGTTCCTGCGAAATGTTCTTCCTTCCGCAGCGCTTGCCCACGCCGATCAGCAGGGCGCGTTCCGCCTGCGCCAGCACCGCTGCCGGAACCAGGTCATCATGCAGCACCACGTCGGCCGTCGCCAGCAGGCGTGCAGCCTTCAACGTCAGCAGTTCCGGATCGCCCGGACCCGCACCCACCAGATACACCGTGCCGCGTTGCGCCACGGTCATGACTGCACCTCCGCGTCCCGCAACGCCTGCTGCTGGATTTCCTGACTGCGTTCCCCTGCGAATCGGCGCGTGGGGCAGATGGGGGAGTTGCAAACCTGGCGCTGCGCCAGCTCATGTAAAAGCCGATTCCGCGCCTCTCCGGCGGGCGTGGCCGCGCGAACCTCGCGGCGCAGCGCGCCGATTTCGGTCAGCCAGGGGCCGAGATCCTTTGGCAGCTGCGCGTCGATCTCCTGCCGCAAACGCTGCGCCAGTGCGGGACTCTCTCCGGCCGTGGAGACGGCTATCTGGAGATCGCCGCGCGCCACCACGGATCCAAAGTAGAAGTCGCAGTTTGGCGGATCGTCCACGGCGTTGCACAGAACGTTGCGCCGCCGCGCCTCTTCATAGACGATGTGGTTCACATCCGAGGCGTTCGTCGCCGCGATGACGAGAAAGATCCCATGGAGGTCCTGCGGATCAAACACGCGTTGACGCCACACCAGCCCGTCCTGATGCGCCAGTTCCCGAATTCGCGGAATGGCGCTCGGTGCGACCACCGTGATCGCTGCTCCCGCCGCGCGCAGGCTCTCGATTTTCGCCAGAGCGACGGTGCCGGCGCCGACGACGAGCACGCGCCGGCCTTCGAGACGCAAAAAGACAGGAAGCAGGCTCATGGTTCGCTCCTCACCCCGCCAAGTCCAGCGGTACTCGCCCGGCTGGGGCATCGCGCTCGACGGGAAGCAACTCCTCGCCAGCCAGAGCCGCTCGCAGATCTGCATCACTGTTGCGTCCAAACCAGGCGCGCAGGTTCTCGCCCGGCTCCCGCTCGACCAGATACTTTTGCAGGAGCCGCTCGAGCGCCTCGGGCACCTGATGCGCCGGTGTGCGGAATCCGACGGGCCGGGCGACCGCCGCGTGTTTGCCCACGGAGCCGCCGACGCAGAAGTAGTACGCATCGGTAAGCCGGCCCTCGTGTTTGATCTTCTTGCCTTCGAGGCCGATGTCCGCGATCCAGTGCTGGCCGCAGCTGTTCGGGCAGCCGGTGACGTGCAGGCGAAGCTGCTGGTCGAACTGGGGGAGGCGCAGTTCCATTTCCTCCACGAGCCAGCGCAGGAATCCTTTGGTCTCGGTGATCGCCAGCTTGCAGAATTCCGTGCCGGTGCAGGCGATGCCGCCGCGCCAGAATGCCGAACCCTGCACATGGAGCCCGAGGTGCTCCAACTCCCGGGCCAGCTCGGCGGCGCGATGGCTGGGGATGTTGAGGAAGATCAGGTTCTGCATCACCGTCAGGCGCAGGTCGCCGGTTCCAAAGCGTCCCGCCAGATCGGCTGCGACAGCCAGCTGATCGCCCGTAAGGCGTCCGCGCAGCACGCTGGCGCCCACGTAGCTCAGGCCGAACTGCTTCTGCGGGTGGATGCTGGCGTGGTCGCGCAGGATGTCGTCGGGCACGACTTCGTCGACGGCCGGATCGAGTTTGTAACCGATACGGTGCTCGATTTCGTCGAGGAAGCGGTCTGCGGTCCAGCCTTCTTTCATGAAGAGATACTTCAGGCGTGCGCGGTCCCGGCTCTCCCGCAATCCCCGCTGGTCGCGGAAAATCTCCGCGATGGCGCGAACCACTTCCGCCGCCTGGCCGGGCCGCACGAATGCGTTGAGGCGAACCGCAAGGTGCGGCTCATTGGAAAGTCCGCCGCCGACGCGCACGGAGTAGCCAACTTCCCTGC
>DATJNE010000042.1:0-10065 GCA_035508305.1 Acidobacteriaceae bacterium
TGGCGCTACCGATGCGGTGTAAATATTCGTAACTGCCGCTGGTCACATTCCCGGCTGGGAATCGGTCTGCATCGCCTGGTTACGAAGACAGCGCGCCTGCAGGCGGCGTTGCTCCGATCGAAGTGGCGGTCGTCCCATCCAGCGCCGTTCTTTGCCCAGGGTCGGTAAGGCCCCCCTTCTCACTGGGGAAAAGGGGGGTAGGAGGCACATGAGCAATTGCGTAATGCAATTTGCTCGTGTACGGCGGCAGTGCCGCAACTTGATCTCCGGAGCGAACCTCGATCGCCGAATCGCGCCGCGGGGTCAGACCTGCAAAAGTTCCAACCCCTGATCCTCGACGTTACGCCAGTCTCTTCGCTGCTTCGCCCCCTTTGTCGCCAGATGCCGATTCTCCGGTACAAAGCGGATTTCGCTAGCTCGCGAGCCGCTTTCGAAGCATCCGCAAACGGGCTCCACACTGATGCGGCCTGGAGCCGTAGTTCCGGCTGTCGCCACGCCTCCGAAAGGATGGTCTCCCTCCCCAGGCAGCGCTGGCGCCGTGCCAGCCGTGCGACCGTGGGAGGGCCGCGCGCTCCCGTTGCCCGCTCCCGTATTGCCCTCGCAGTAATTCGTTACCAAACGGTTAGTACAGGTGTCAGAGTAACGCCCACATTTCGGCGATTCATTTCTCCCCCGTTTGTCGCTACTCTGCCTCTTAATGGTTGTACGGCTGGCTGTTCCGATTTCACTTTGTCCAGGAAAACAAAACATGCTCTGGAAGGTTGCTGCTGGAATCCTGTTGGTCTTCGCGCTGCGCTGGCTGGCGCGGCGCTTTCGTGACCCCGATATCAATTGGGACTAGTCAGGCCGAGGCGCTGTGTCCCCGGCACTGCAGCACGCCCAGGTACCGATCCCACGCCCCCACGTCTTCGCGATACTGATACGCCAGCACTCGCGCAATCTGGTGCAGGTGGGTCAGATCGTGCGCGGCCCATGCCGCCACCAGTTCACCGAGCGTGACAACCCCCAGCGCGGGATGAAGCCCCCGCCGCCGGAAGTCGCTGCGTCGCAGACCGAGCGCCCGCAGCTCCTTCAGGTTTTTCTTCCGCAACCGCGCGAACCGGGCCAGCAGCTGTGTCAGAGATTTGCCCCTTGCCGTGCGTACAAAGGCGCGCCGGTCCACCGGATCGAACGCCCGCCCCTCGCCGTGCTTGAGCACCCGCCGCACTCGCGGCATCCAGTCGCTCTCCTCCAGCTGTGCCAGGTGCGCCACCACGTCCCGCGCCGTCCACGTCCCCTCGCCCTCGTCGCGCCGCACCCAGGCGTCGGGCAGCCCGCGCAGCAGGGCGTCCAGTGCCGCCGGCGTCCGCTCCAGCAGAGTGAGTGTATTGTCCAGACTGTGAGGCATCTCATCCTCCGCCGAGTAGATTCACGGCGCCGGCCTCACGATGCCGAAATCAGCGCCGCTGCCCGCTCTTCGAGCGGACGAAAGCGCCGTTCCTGCTGGTCGTACGCTTCTACCGCTCCGCTCAGGATGTCGTAGTACCAGCCGTGTACCTCGAGCTCGCTGTGCGCCAGCGCGCGCGCCACTTCCGGGTGCGTCTTCAGGTTCTCCAGCTGCGCGATCACGTTGGCCCGGATCAGCGCCACGTGCAGAGTCGGCATGTCGCCTTGCGGAATCCCCGGCGGCAGGAACTTCCACGCCGGCTCCGTATAGCCGAGCCATTTCGCCGTCAGCGGCAGGCGCGAGAGATCGCGGCGCGCGTGCGGGTCGGCCGGATCCGGCGGCAACACCGCCTTGATCGCGCCGCAGTCCGAGTGGCCGCACACGATCACGTGCCGCACATGCAGTACCTCCACCGCGTATTCGATGGTGGCCGACACGCCGCCCGCCATCGATCCGTGCGGCGGCACGATGTTGCCCGCCGTCCGGCACAGAAACATATCGCCGGGCTCGGTCTGGAAGATCAGATCCGGCACCACGCGCGAGTCCGCGCACGTGATGAACAGGATTTCCGGATGCTGGCTGTCAGCAAGGAGTCGGAAGTGACTCCGGCGCTCGGGGAAGACTTCACGGCGGAAGCGGGCATAGCCCTGAAGGAGTCGTTGCATTCGTGGGTATCCGGCCCAACAGCCGGGACTGTTGTAGTGTAGCGCCCCGCCCCGTTTTGGTTGCCTTCGGTTACGTTTGCGTCTTCGCCCGCGCACCACGCCAGTAGAGGGCCAGACCGATCAGGATCGAGATCACGGTTCCGGCGAGCAGCTGCAGCTCGAAGCCCGGCTTGCTCGTCGCTTCGCCCGGCGGAATCGCCGAGACCACGATGCCGATCAGCACCACCAGGAATCCGAGCCCGCCGCAGATCCACACCCCCACGCGCCCGCCGGGTACGAGAATCGCGTGTGGGTTCTCCGACCGATCCCGCCGTGCCGCCAGTTTGATGATCGCTGCGAACATATAGAGGAACGGGATGAAGTAGAGGATCACTGCCGCGTCCACCAGAAACTGATAAGCGCTGCGCACACTCTGATTGACCTGACTCGCCAGCAGGATGAAGGCGGAGATGCCGCCCTGCACCAGGATCGAAACCCACGGCGTCTTCCACCGTGAGTGGATCCGGCCGAACGCCGCCGGCAGATAGCGGTCGATTCCCACCACGAAGGGAACGCGCGCGATGCCGGCCACCGTCGACCCCACGCCGCCCGCGTTACCCACCGTCACCAGCATCGCCGCGAGGATGCCCAGGAAGCCGACCTTCAGCGCCGTCGAGCCTGCGGTGATTGCGCTGAAAACCCCGCTCTGCGGATCGATCGAATTGGCGGGCAGCAGGGCAAGGATCGCAAAGGTCCCTGCAATGTAGATGAACGCGATCATTGCCCCGGCGGCAAAGACGGCGCGCGGCAGCGTGCGCCGTGGATCGCGTACCTCCTCGCTCATCGCGGAGACCAGCTCCAGTCCCGT
Organism: Acidobacteriaceae bacterium; assembly: GCA_035508305.1. Taxonomy (GTDB): domain Bacteria; phylum Acidobacteriota; class Terriglobia; order Terriglobales; family Acidobacteriaceae; genus Palsa-343. The sequence continues at coordinate 2,939 of DATJNE010000042.1, forward strand.
GAAGGCAAAGGCGATCTGTGACCAGAAGTTGACCGTGTCCCAGTTCCACGCCGGCAACATGGTGTGCACGCTGAAGTGCGTCGCCGACCCAAACCCCGGACCGTGGCGCAGTGCCACCGCGGCGCCGACGAACAGCAGGATCAGTAGCGGCACGTAGGTGCCCACGCCGCCCGCATTCTGCAGCCACTTGCCGATGTTGAGGCCGACGATGTTCAGCCCGACCGCAACCAGCAGCAGGCCCATCGAAACCCAGAGCTGGAACGCGCGATCGCCCGCCAGCCCCGACCCGTGCGGGCCGAGGATGTACGCCGCCATCGACGCGCTCGCCAGCAGCAGACCGGGGAAGTAAAAGAAGGTGTAGATCCAGTAGGTCCAGCCGGCGATGAAACCGTGAAAGTCGCCGAAGGCTTCCTTAGCCCAGACATACAGGCCGCCTTCCACCGGAAAGCGCGACGACAGTTCGTTGATGACCAGGGCCCCGGGAACGAAGAAGAACACCGCGGCGATTCCCCACAGGCTGATGGAGGATGCGCCGTTGTGGCCGGCCGCTGCGATCCACCGCGGTCCCAGAACCGTCGCGATGTTGAAGAGCAGCACATCCCGAAAGCCCATCGTTTTGCGCAGCTGGGATTTTGGTTCGGTGGCCGGGATCATGTGGGAAGCACGATGATACGGCACCGGCGGCGGCTCGGGCACGCCACCTCAGGATGCCGCCGAGAGCCGCAGCCGAAAAACTCGAAACCAGAGCCCGGGTTTCAGACTGAGCCCCGGACCTCCTGACGAGCCCCTGCCTAGCGGTGATGCCCGCCGCCGCCATGTCCTCCGCTGCCGTGGCCTCCCGAATGGCCGCCACCGAAGCTATGGCCGCCCCCGCCAAAGTGGCTGCCCCCGCCAAAGCTGTGGCTGCTGAAATGCGGCGCGCTCTCGTGGCCCCCGCCGAAGAAGCTGTGGCCGCCGCCGAAGCTGCGGGACTCGTTGCGCGGTGCGCTGAACGACCGGCTCTGGAAACTGCGGTTGCCGAATCCGGATGCCCCCCCGTACGCGCGATAACTCGGCATGGAGGGCGAGCGGAATGCGGGCTGCCGGTACGAGTTGCTGAAACCGCGGTTCCCCCCGCCGGGTGCCGACGGGCGATAGCTCGGCGCGGTGCGGTAGCTCGGCGCAGAAAAGCTGGGCGTGCGTCCGTAGAACGATGACCCGTAACCGGGGCTCGTCCGTCCGTAGCCGCCATATCCACCCCGGGCCTCATATCCTCCGCGCGCGTTCAACGCCGGTTCGCGGTTCCATCCCTGTTGCGGAGCTCGATAGTTGCCATATCCGGGCCGGCTGGCGAAGCCGCCGCGAGGATCGGCGTAGCCCCGATTCTCGTAGCCCCTGTTCTGGTAGCCCCGATTCTCGTAACCGCGGTTCACAGCATACGATCCGCGATTGCCGCTGAAGCCATAAGCGCCGCGGCCGTCGAACCCGCGCGTGTAGTTGCCCCGGTCGTAGCCGCGCGCCGCGTATCCGCCGCGATCGAAACCCCGGTCGTAGCCCCGATTGACGCCGCGGGCAAAGCCATGATCATATGCGCGGGCGTAGGCGAAGTTCCGCGCCCACGGAGCGCGCGGGCCGCCGTAGCGCAGTCCCCAGTCGCGCAGCCCCGGGCCGTGCGGATAGTAGCCGCCGTGATCGAAGAACAGACAGCTGCCCAGCCAGCTCAGTCCCCACCCCAGCCATCCCCACGGCATGGCGGTGAAAGCCGACATCACCAGGCCAGGGCCGAAGCGCACGCCGAAGTAGCCCAGACCGGCCAACAGCGAGAAGCCGGGCCATGGATTGATCGGCCCGCCGTAGACCACCCACGGGTCGTACGCTGGAACATAGACGACCTGCGGATTCACCGGCGCAATGTCGATGTAGCCCTGGTCATTCGTGACCGCTTCCTGCGGCGTGGACTGCAGATTGCCCGAGGCTTCGGCGCGCTGGCGCATCGCCTGGATCGCGGCGAAAACGTCCTGCGGCTGGTTGTAGTAGGCGTTGCCAAGCTCCGTAGTCCAGGAGAGGTTCTGATTCATCTCCGACAGAACCTGCGGGAAGGCCGTCAGCGATTTGACGCTCGGATCCCACGGCTGGGCGTTCGCCCCCGCGGCGATCTCCTGCGGCGCCGCGTATCCCATCGACCGACGCCAGTGATCGGCCGCGGCAACCTGATCCGGGAACGTGGAAGCCGCAAGAATTTCCGCGATCAGTCCATCCGGATAGAGCGCGATCGGCGCAACCAGCTGGTCGAGTTGATCGGGCGAGAGCGCGGGCTGCGTCTGCTGCGGCGCAGCGTAAGGCTGCTCGTAAGGGGCCTGGTTCGTCGCCTGGTCGGGATAAGGCTGCTGGGAGTACGGCTCCGGCAGCGGGGCCTGCTGATACTGCGGCTGCTGGGGGTAGGGCTGCTGATACGGTTGAGCGGCTTGCGGCTGGCCGGAGTCGGGCGATGGGGGAGGGTAGTCCTGCTGCGGTTGCTGGGAGCCTGGCTGTGCGCTCTGCTGTCCATACGCCTGCCCCTGCGGTAGATCCGGAGGCGGTGGCGGGTAGTCCTGCTGGCTCTGCGGCGCCGTCTGCGGCGCAGGATAGCCGGCCTGGGCGAAGACGCCGACCGACGCGAACGGAACCAGCAGCACGGCCAAACCCAGCGCGACGCCGCGCCGCCAGAGCGGAATCGGGGGTTCAGCAGACGCCGGGCGGTGCTGCTGCGGAGTGCTGGATACGGGGAGGAACGTTCGGAGATTCATGTGGCCCTCGCGGCGCAGGAACTTGCAATCCCTGTGCTTTCTTGCCGTTGCAGGAGGCGGGCTCCTGACCTTCGGCGATCTCAGAACCCGGCGGCGTGAGCGATTGCGCCCAGGAGGATGACTGAGGTCCCATCCCTTTAACACCGCCTTGACAGGATGGTTCCGGAGGCAACCTCGTTTTTCGTCGACCCCGTCGGTTCGAAGCCCTCCGTGCCCCCTGGGGCTTCCTAGTTGGCGGTCGGTTGCTCGTTGATATGGTCGATCACGAGGACCGGCACCGGCCGGCGCACCTTGTCGAGCTTGATGCCGAGCTCGTGGTGGACCGCCTCGAACAAGGAAACCGCGCCATTGGGATCGGCTGGAGCCAGAGAGGCTGAGCCGGAACCCGAAACTCCCGCCCCAGGCTCACCCGCTCCCGGCTGCACGCGATCGGCGGAGCTGAAGCTGAGCGTGAAGTCGTAGCGTCCCGAAAGTCCCGTCTGGTCCAGCACCGGTGAATAAACGTAACCGGCCGCGAGGAAAGGCAGCTGGCGCCCAAACTCGGCGAGCGTCATGTTCTGGCAATGCAGCATGCGGTTGAGGATGGGCGTCGTGGAGCGCGTGTCTTTCTCGCCCGGACCGGGACCTTCTTCGCATTTGCTGCGCTCGGACGGATCGGCGGGCTTGAGCCTGGGACCCGCCGCCTCGAAATCGTATGCCGTAACTGGCCGATCCTCGATGTGCGACTGGATGCCGAAGCGGTCGATCAGGAGAGCCTTCAGCATCTGGCGCAGCACTTCAATCTCAATACTCGGGTTGCCGTTGGCCTCTTCGCTGATGTCCTCGTCGGAGGCTTTGGCCTGGATGTCGTAGTGGTCAGCGGAGGCCCAGTCGGGCAGGCCCACCACTTCTTCCTTGTCGTTCGGGTTCAGGTTCCACGCAATGTCGATCAGGAACTTCAGAGGCAGACCCTGGACATCGACCCGGTCGCCGCGGATGTTGCCCCGCATCCGCTCGTCGGGTCTGCTGGGCTTGATCACGGCAACTTCAAACTGCGCAGGCGGCAGTGGCGGCAGCGCTTTGGCCACGTCCGGCGCGTTGGGTGTGGGGGTGCGGTTGACGCTGTCGACCAGAAGCACCGGGCGCGGTGCGGTCTGCAGCTCAAGTTTCAGGCCCAGCTGCTTGTCCATCGCGTCGTAAATCGAGATGCCGTCGGCGCCGGCCCGCGTCAGAGCGCCCCGCGGGGTCCAGTGAAAGTCGAAGTCGTAGTTGCCCTTCAGGCCGGTCGAGTCCACCACCGCCTTGTCCTCGAAGTACCCGCCGGCGAAGTTCTGCAGGATCCCCGCAAACTGCGCCATCGTCATGTTGTGGCAGGTGACGGTGATGACCGGGATGCCCCCGGAGTTGGGAGCTTCGGGTACGCACTCGGAGTTGCCGCCCTGCGATTCGGCGAGCCTCGGCTTGACGGCGCTCAGGACGTACGCCGGGACCGGCGCAGTGCCGTTGTGCGTGACGAGACGGAAGCGACTCGCGAGCAGGGAGCGAAGCATGAGCTTCAGCGTCGCCGGGGGAGTTCCCGCGGGTGCTTGGGCTACGATGTCGAAGCGGTCGAGCTCCAGCCACGACGGTCCTCCGCGCACCAGGGATGCGTCGAAACCATACGCGTTCGCAATCAGGTCCATCATCGTCGCCTGGCGAAGCGTATAGCGATCCCCATGGAGGTTGCCTCCGTTGAGAAACGGGATGTTGACCATGGGAGAAGGCTGGACGTCGGCGATGGTGAACGCGGGCTCCGCGGAACCGGCAGTCGGCGACCCGGCTTGCACCGGCTTTTGCGCCATGCTTTGGAGGGACGCGCAGGCCAGAACGAGAGCAGGAATCAACAGGAGGCGAGCGAGCATACAACCCTCGGGACAAAGCGATGGGTGATCGGAGTGTATACGAGCGCGATGACGATTGTGTTCAGTTCCCCCCTGGCCGCGGGAATACATTGAGTCCGATGCGGACGCCGACGGCGATCAGGATCACGCTGCAAACTCCGGCAGAAATGGAGTGACGGTGAACAGCCACAAGCACGAAGTTCCACCCGGTGCCACCATAGCCCATCGCCCAGAGAAGGATGGTGAAGCGCCTCCCTCTGCTGGCGTGGCGCGGCGCGCGCAGCGCGAAGGCATCGATGATCGGGCTGTCAATCGTCCTGAGGTGGGTCAGCTGCTGCTCCACTTCACGATCGAGTTGCTCCAGCAGATCCGGTGTGCGGTTCGTTGGCGGCTCAGAACTCACTGACGCTCCACCTGCGAAGTCAACAACTCATCGTCCGGCGTTCGGCATGTGGCTTCATGAGGCGGAACCAGACGAGCCCGCGGAGGGTCGACCGCTGCCGTCGAGGCCTGCCGCGTTCGAACTGAACCCCGCGATAATCTGTGTCAGCAGGTCGTTCACCGTGCCCGGCTGGTTCGGCAGCAGGATGGTGTTCGATCGGCCACCCGTACCGATGTCGCGCAGCGTGTCGAAATACTGCGTAAGCAGCACCATGGACATCACATCCCGCGCCGTCGAGCCCTCGACGGCGGTCTTGAACTGTTCCACCGAGGCCTGCAACCCCTGGATGATCGCCTGGCGCTGCCGGGCGACGCCTTCGCCCTGCAGGGCCTTGGACTGGGCCTCGGCCTCCGCCTGCTTCACCTTCAGAATTTTGTCGGCTTCTCCGCGCGCCTGAGCGGCCGTCTGCTCGCGCTGCGCGGCGTTGATGTCGTTCATCGCCGCTTTCACCTTCGCATCGGGAACGATGTCGGTGACCAGTGCCTTGAGGATGTTGTAGCCGAAGTCGATCATGACCGCGTCCAGTTCTTTCTTCACCGCAGCGGAAATCGTCGCCTGTTGCTCGAAGGCCTCATCCAGCGTGAGGGTGGGCACGTGGCCGAGAATCGAGTTGAATACGTAGCTCTCGATCTGCTTCTGCGGCGAGCTCAGCTTGTAATAAGCCTCAAACACCTTATCCGGGAGAACCTGGTATTGCACCGAGACCGGGATGGTCACGAAGACGTTGTCCTTCGTCTTGGTTTCGACGTTCACATCGGCCTGGCGGATCTGCAGATCGATGAAGCGCACCGTTTCGCACCACGGCACCAGCAGGTGCAGGCCCGGCTGCGCAACCCGATTGAATTTGCCGAAGCGCTCGACAACGCCTGCCGTGTAGGTCCGCACCGTGTACATCGTCTTGAGGATCGTGACGAGGACGAAGATGCCGATGACGACGAGAACGATCAGGATGAACAAAGGGGTCGCTTCCATGGGAAACGCCTTTCTGGTCCGGTGAAGTCAGGGAGGATCGGGATCACTATACGCGGTGACGGCCCATCCGGCGGATGAAACTTTGGTTCCGGGTGGAGGGCGACAGAAACCGGTACGGGACCAGATCGCCAGGACCTCTCATTTTCCCGAAAGAGCCCGGGAGCGAGGTCACGGAGCGAGATCGCGTCGCTATTGGGCCGCTGCGGTTTTCGCGACCTCGGTATTATTCCCCGGTTCCGCCAGCACCACGCGCCGTCCGCCGGGAAAATTGTCGTATCCCCGGCTGAGCGTACAGGATTCGAGGCTGCCGTTCGGGTAAAGTTCGACTTGGTTTTCGCTGCCGTTGGGATCGGCGAACGTGTTCCACGCGCCGCCGCGGCACGGAACCCCCTGGATAGCTTGATTCTCCATCAGATAGAACGAACGCAACTCACCGGTTCGGTAGAAGGCGGTCGTAGCGCCGCGCACGAGAGCCAGACGAGTGCCTCCCCGGACCCGATACCCGGCGAGCAGCCCGGCGCGCCGAAGCACAAGGTAGCGCGCTCCGCCGTCGGGCCAAAGTTCGATGACGGAACCGCGCGGAATGCGGAGATCCCCGACGGTGGCGGAGCGGGAAAGGGTGCACTGGTCGAGAGCTCCATCCGGATAGAACCAGACGTCGCCGCGGGCGCAGGGGAAGCTCTGCAGCGTGGTGTCGCGCCCCAGCTTGTCGCGAATGGCATTGGGTTCAGAGGCTCCGGACACCGCGAGACCGCCGGCGAGGACAAAGCAGAAAAGGAGAAGTGCCTTTTTCATGGGTAACTCCCGAACGTGAACAGCAGTCGTTCCCATTGCTGAACGGCAGAGTGACGCAACACCGATCCGATCCCGTGGCAACGATCGGCGCCAGGAATCACGAACACAGAAGTGAGTTGATTGAGAAGTAGTGTGAACCGTCACACTCGCTCGCGCAAGATAACATTCGTAGACAATCGTCCGGGACGCATCACTGTGGTCATAGCGAGAACCAAAAAGAGCCACTCCCCCCGTGGTGTCTCAACAGCCCGCTGCTCTGTCGCGCCGGCCCAGTTTTGGAACTCACGGCGCCCC
>DATJNE010000043.1:0-11527 GCA_035508305.1 Acidobacteriaceae bacterium
GGGCAGCGCAAGCACGACAGCGGCGACGGCAATCCACAGCATCTCGCGGACGACGAGACCGACGAGGGTATGCCGCGGCGCACCCAGAGCCAGGCGCACACCGATCTCGCGGGTGCGGTTCTGGGTGGAATACGCCAGTACGCCGTAAAGTCCGACGGCGGCGAGAATCGCTGCCAGCACGGCGAAGCTTGCGGCCAGAATGGCCAGGGCGCGCTCATTGGAGGCGATGTTGTCCACCTGCTGTTCCATCGTCACCAGATCCACGATCACCAGCGTCGGATCGAGGTCGTGCAGAGCCCGGCGAACGGCTGGCTCGACGGTTTCCGGCGGCGCCAGAGTGCGCACATAGAGGTCCGCCCCGGTGGGGTTGTCTAACTGGCCGTACGGCCGGTAAACTGCCGGTCCGATATCGGTGCGCAGATTCTGGTGTTTGACATCGCCGACGACGCCCACAATCGTCGTGTCCGGCTTGTCGCCGTCGCCGATCTGCCGGCCGAGTGCACTGGAGGGAGAACCGAAGAACTTCTTCGCGAATTCCTGATTGACGATGGCGATCTTCGGCGCACCGAGCTTGTCAGCCACGGTGAAATCGCGGCCCACCAGCAGGGGGATGCGCAGAGTCCGGAAGTAGCCCGGCATCACATAGGGCGACTCGAAGTCGAGGTTCTCGCCTTCCTGGGGCTTATAGCCCTGAATGACATAACCATCCACATTGGAATCGCCTTCCAGCTCCGGATCGGTCGTAGCCGCCACGCTGGCCACGCGCGGAGTCCGGGACAGCTTCTCGATGACGGCGGTCATGATCTGCGGTGTCCGGGCTGAGCCGTAGCCAGACTCGGCCGGACTGAGGGAGAACGTGAGCAGATTCCGGGTGTCGAATCCGACCGGCTGATCGCGCAGGTTCTGCAGCGTACGCACAAACAGCCCCGCTCCGCCGAGCAGCAGCACGCTCAGTGCGATTTGTACGCCCACGGCAACTTTGCGGAAGCGCTGCGAGCTGCGCGAGGCGGTACCGGTACTCTGGCGCAGCGAGCTCGCCAGGTCGGGGCGCAGGAAATGCAGCGCCGGAGCGATGGAAAAAAGCACGCTCACCAGAAGAGCCAGCCCCAGGGTAAAGAAGAGAACCCGGGAATCGACGTTGGCCGAGTAGGGTTCCTCCCCGGGATTGGCGCTGGTCATGAGCCGGACGAGGGTCAGCGACAGCAGTGGGGATAAAGCCAGGCCGCCGGCAGCGCCGGCAGCGCCGAGCATGCCACCCTCGATGAGCAGCTGGCGGACGATGCGGCTGCTCTTCGCACCCAGCGCGTAACGCATCGACATCTCGCGCACGCGCGCCGCCGAGCGCAGCAACAGGAGGGTCGCGACGTTGAGGGTACACATCGCGATCAGCATCCCGGCCATGCTGAGCAGGATCACGAGCGGGGTTTCCAGATCCATGCGCTCCGGCGAGAAGCCGCGCGAATCGTCGAGGACTTTGATCGTGGCCTTATCCACGTAGCCCTGGCGGAACTTCTCCGACGCGTGCTTGTACAGAGTGAATTCCTGAGCGCGGAGCGAGTGGAAGAGCGGCTGCAGACTGGCCTGAGCCTGGGCGGCGGTGACACCGGGCTTGAGCCGCGCTACGACGGTGAGCCAGAGGCTCAGGCGGTTGGTCAGATTGTCGCGCGAAACCGTCCACGGCATCGCGATCTCGGACATGGTGACGGGCAGGAAGACGCGCGGCCGGTAACCGCCGATAGCGGTTTCAAAATTCTCCGGCGCCACACCCACGATCGTGAACGGGTGGCCATTGATCAGGAGCGCCTGGCCGATCACGTCACGCGATCCGGCAAAGCGCGTCCGCCAGTAGTCGTAGGCCAGGACTGCGACGGGGTTCGCATTCTTCGCGGTCTCGTCGCCGGCGGTGAACAGCCGACCGGCCGCCGGACGCAGGCCCAGGACCTGGAAATAATTGCCGCTGACGATTTCGACGCGCTCGTTCTCCGCCTGGTTCTGCCAGCCGACACCGGCGTAAGTGCGCATGGCCGCGAGCATGCCGCTGAAGACCTGGTTTTTGTCGCGCAGGTCCTTGTACATCGGATACGAGTAGTAGTCGCCCGCGTCTCCGCCAAAGGCGCTCATCGAACCGGAGAAGCTGCCGTGCCAGTTCATACGCACCAACTCCCTGGGCCGCTCCACGGGAAGAAGGCGCAACAGCACCTGGTCAAACATGGTGAAGATGGCCGTTGTAGCGCCGATACCGAGCGCCAGGGTGACGATGGCTGTGATAGCAAACGCCGGGGACTTTCTCAGCTGCCGCCACGCATACTTCAGATCACCGAGCATTGTTGTCGCGTTCTCCTGAATACGATTTTCCGAACTTCCGGTTGTTGACTCGCTGTCTCCTGAGCTACTCCGCGCGCAGCGCTTTCGCCGGATCAACACTGGCCGCGCGCAGCGCCGGGATCAATCCGGCCAGCGTACCGACCACCAGCAACGCGATTCCGGCCAGCAACAGAGAAGAGAATACGCCACCGCCGAAATCGGTGAAGGTCTTTCGCAGGATCGCCGAGGCCGCCGCCGACAGAGCCGCTCCGATGCCGAGGCCGATGACGACCAGCAGCAAAGCGTGGCCCAGGATCAGCTGCACCACATCCATGCGCTGCGCGCCGAGGGCCATGCGCACGCCGACCTCGCCGGTGCGCTGCGCCGTGACGTAGCTGATGAGCCCGTAGATGCCGACGATGGCCAGCAACAGCGCGAGGCCACCAAAGACCGCCAGCATGCGGACGATCAGGCGCCGGCCGGCGAGGGAATCGGAAACGAGCGTCTGGACGGGAACCATGGTGGAGACGGCCTGGGAGGAATCGACGGCTGCCACCGCGCGCTTCAATACCGAGGCCATGGCGTTGGGGTCGGCGTTGGTGCGCACCAGGAAGTCAGCTTTGTAGCCAGTGCCCTGGGCGAAGGGGTAGTAGCGCATGCCGTCGCTGGTGTCCTCTTCGAGCGAGCTGAGTCGGACGGTCGCCACCACGCCGATCACGGTCGCAGGATTTTTGAGATCGCCGCACTGGAAGGAAATGTGCTGCCCAACCGGACTTTCGCCGGGCCAGTATTTGCGCGCCAGGCGCTGATCAATCACCACAACGGGCTGGCTGCTCGCGACGTCAGTCGGTTCGATCCAGCGCCCGGCGAGGAGCGGAATCTGCATGACCTTCAGATAATCGGGGGAGGCCAGCGAGAGCTGACTGTGCGGCCCGGGGTCGTCGGGGGCCTGCGGGCGGCCGACAATGCCGAAGGAGCACGAACCGCCGTCGTCCGGATCGAAGGGCAGCGGCTCCACTGCCGCCGCCGCGAGAACGCCTGGCTGTGCGGCCAGGCTGCTCACGACGCCGCTGACGAAGGTCGCCTGGCGCGGCTGATTCTTTGCCAGATCCTGCCCCGCATAGGGGACCATCGCCGCCATGACGCCGTGCGGGTTGAAGCCGGGGTCGACTCTCTGGAGCTTCTGCAGACTGGTGAGGAAGAGCCCGGTACCGGCGAGGAGGAAGAACGCGGCCGCAACCTCGGCAACGACGAAGGCGCTGCGCATCCGCTGCTTTTCCACCGAGGCCGTGCCACTGCGCCCGCCCTCATGGAGAGCCAGACGGCCGCGCGCCCGGAGCATGGTGAGGGCCGGCGCCACGCCCGCAATCATCGCTGCCACCATGGCAACCGCGGCGGTAAACGCAAGCACCGAAGGATCGGTGTGGACGACGAAGCCCATGGCCAGATCGTGCGGCACCAGGTGCAGGAGCAGGGTTCCGATCATCGGACCGGTAAGAACGCCAACGAGGGCGGCGGCGCCGGCCAGCAGCAGTGTCTCCACCAGCATCTGCCGCACCATGCGGCCCGCACCCGCACCCAGCGCGGTGCGAATGGCGAATTCGCGACTGCGCGCCGAGGATCGTGCCAGCAGCAGGCCGGCAACGTTGGCGGCGGCGATCAGCAGGACCAGTGCCACGACGGCGCACAGCACGAAGAGCGGGGTGCGCAGCGGACCCGCGGCGAACTCGGTGAGCGGAGTGGCGTAAACGCTCCAGCCTGCGCTCTTGGCGAAGTAGGTTCCCCGCTGGCTGGAGTGCAGGACCGCCCAGGTGTTTGTCGCCCAGGCGGCGCTGAATTTCTCAACCGAGACGCCTGCGCGCAGGCGTACCTCTGCATTGTAGTTTTCGTTGAAAATCTGATCGGTGTTGAATTTTTCCGGCGCCAAGGCGATGGGCACCCAGAGTTCGGCCTTGCGTGGCCAGGCGAAGTCGCTTCGCATGACGCCCAGCACGCGATAGGGCTTCTGATCCAGCAACAGCGTTTGCCCGGCCACATCCTGCCGGCCGCCGAAGACGCGCTGCCAGATTCCGTAGCTCAGCACGACCACGGGGGCGGCGTTGGGCTCGTCTTCCTGCGCGGTGAAGGTCCGGCCCACGATCGGCCGCGCGCCAAAAACATCGAACCAGCGCGAGGAGACACGAGCCGCGGGAATGTTCTCCGCCTGACCGTCGCGCTCGATATTGAAGCTGGCTCCCTGCTCGATGCCCGCGGCTTCGACCTGGCCGCTCATCGCGCCGGCCGCCGCCCAGGTCGGTACCGATACGTCGGGGACATCCAGCGTGTACTGGGCGTAGCGGGTGTGGAGCACGGCGACCCGCTCCGGATTTTCGACGCCGGCCGGGTGACGCAGCACCGCATTCACCACGCTGAAGATGGCGGTGTTGGCGCCGATGCCCAGCGCGAGGGTCACGATGGCGGTTAGGGTGAATCCCGGCGACTTCAGCATCTGCCGCCACGCAAATCTCAGATCTGCCAGCATGCGTTTCTCCGTCGCGCCGAAGGGCGCGCACACGAATCCTGAGGAAATACGGGCAGGTTCTCTGCCAGGTTCGGCCGCGGGGCGATTTTGAAAATAGGGCGCTTACGTCGGCGGGCGTGGCTTCGCGTGTCCGCATTCGCAAGGAGCTGTTCGGAAGTGGACAGATGCAGCCGGTTCAGGAGAAAGCAGAAAGCAAGTGACAAGATCCAGGAAGCGAGCAAGCAGCAAGCGAAGGCTGGCAGACGGATCTTGCTGCCCGGGCGCTTCGTGGCTTCCAGCTTCTGTTTTGCTGCTTCCGGCTACTTCCTGCCTTTGCGGAGGTCGTCCATGAGGATGATGGCCTCGGCGATCTCGCGCAGCGGTTTGCGCTTTTGGCGGCTCTGCTTCTGCAGCATCAGGTACGCGGCCTCCTCGTCGATGCCGAGCTCGCGCTGCAGCAGACCCTTGGCGCGCTCCATGACCTTGCGCGTCTCCAGCTGATCGGCCAGCTGGGACTTTTCGTATTCCATGCGCGCCAGCTCGACTTCAGCGCCCACCAGGTAGCCGATCATGGTGATGAGCTTGATCTCGCGCCGCGAGTGGTGGTGTGGCTCGCGATGCTGCATGTTGATCGCGCCGACCAGCTTGCCCCGGCACAGGATCGGCACCGCCAGGAACGCCTCAAAACGGTCCTCCGGCAGGCCCGGGAAGCGCGCGAAGCGCGGATCGGCCCACGCCCGGGCGGGCAGCGCCACGGTCTGCTTATGCTCGGCCACCCATCCGGTGACGCCCTGCCCCAGATCGATCACCATCCGGTCCACGACATCGGCGTGCGGATTCTTCGAGGCGCGGAGCACGAGCTTCTCTTTTTCGAGCACATAGATGAAGCACGAGTCGCAGCGCACCGCAGCAGTCACCATGTCGATGACCCGCTGCAGCACCTCGTGAAAGGGATCGGCGGCCGCCATCCGGCTGCCGATATCGTGCAGCAGATCGATATCGCTGGTTTCCTCGTGGGTTTGCACCAGTTCGTCCAAGCCACTCTCCCTGAAAGACACTCCCGCGCGTCGTGTGCCGGCAGGGAAATCCTGCGCGTTTGCGTCAAAACAGACTGACAACCTTATCCTGACACAAGATTGGCCGATATCTGCCGTGATTCGACAATGCAGGCTCGATCGGGGGCGGCGGGACAGCGCGAACGGGTCCAAACGCGGCGGAGCTATTTCGTTTTCGGCAGCACCTTCTGCCACATGCGCTCGACCATGTTGCGCGGGGCGGGCCTGGCCGCCGAAGGCTTCGCGCCGGCTGCTTTTTGCGTGCCTGGCGGCGTACGGGATGGCGGCTGGCTCGCCGACGGTCCTGGGTTGGGCAAATTCGGCGCGCCAGGTTTGCCGGCTCCGCCGCCGGCCGCCGGGATCTCCACCGAGGAACTGGCGTTCCCCGCCTTCGAGTTTTCCTCCGCCGCGCCGGCTTTGCTGTCCGCCGGCACCGGCGGCTGGTCCGCGGTCAGATACTGCACGATCAGCGAAATTCTCCGGTTGGAGGGATCGAGCGGGTTGGAGGGCACGCGCAGCTTTTGATCCGCATACCCGCGCACCTGCGACACCTGGTTCGGCCGCAGCCCCGAGGATTGCATCACGCGCCGGGCCGCATTCGCCCGGTCGGTGGACAGATCCCAGTTCCCGTATCCAGTTTGCGAAGCGTAGGGCGCGGCATCGGTGTGGCCTTCAATCGAGACACGGTTGGGCAGGTCTCCCAGTTGTCCGGCCAGCATCTCCAGCAGCTCTCGTCCATTGTTATTCAGCGTCGCGCTCCCCGAGTCGAAGAACGTCCCATCCCGGGTCTCCAGCAGCTCAATGCGCAGGCCCTCCGGGGTGATCGTGATCTGGATCTGGTTTTGCAGCGCCTTCAGGTCATTCATTTTGCGAATGGCCTCTTCGATCTTCTTCTTCAGGTCCACGATGTTGTTCTGCGTCAGGGCGAGGTTTTCGCCCGATCCGGACTGGTCCGTGCCGGTCTGGCTGGACCTGCCGCGGGGATCGTTGAAGTATCCGGCCACGGCCTGGCGGACCTTCTCGCTGGTGTTCATCAGCCAGAGCACGATGAACAGGGACATCATCGCCGTCACAAAATCGGCGTAGGCCACCTTCCAGGCGCCGCCATGATGGCCGCCGTGGCCGCCCTTCTTCTTCACGATGATGACCGGCTTGCCTGCCGCCATGCTCGCTCCTCAGGCCGCCGCTTTGGCCGCCGCTCCGGCGCCGCCCGTATTGCGGCACGCCTCTTCCACTTCCGCAAACGAGGGACGGACGTGGACCGGGATCGCGCGCCGCCCCATTTCGATGGCCACCACCGGAGGCTGCCCGCGAATGAAGGCCAGCATGAGCACGCGCAGCACATACAGAAAGGCGTGTTCCTCCGCGGTGGTTTTCGCCATGTTCTGGCTCACCGGCCCCACCAGCCCATAGCAGAGCAGGATCCCAAGGAAGGTGCCCACCAGCGCGGCCGCCACCTTGTGCCCGATCTCTTCAGCCGGGCCGCCCAGCGCGCCCATGGTGATGACCACCCCCAGCACGGCAGCCACAATTCCCAGCCCGGGCAGCGAGTCGGCCATGGTCGACAGGGCCGTCACCGGCTCCTCCTCGCCGTGGTGCTGCACCTCCATGTCGAGGTCCATCATCTGGTCCATGTCGAAGGCGTCGACACCGCCGGTGATCACCATGCGCATGGTGTCGCAGACAAAATCGCGCAGATGGTGGTTCTTCACAAACTCGGGGAAGGACTGAAAGACCGGGCTCTCTTCCGGCTTCTCCACGTCGCTTTCAATGGTGAGCATGCCGCCGCGCCGCGCCTTTTGCAGCAGGTCGTACATCATCTTCAGGGTGGACAGGTAGCGCGCCTTGCCGAACTTCGACGCGTCGAAAACACCCGCCGCGCCGCCGGCAATTTTCTTCAGAATGCGCAGCGGATTCGCAATCAGCAGCGTCCCCACTCCCGCCCCGCCGATGATCAGGAGCTCGGCCGGCTGCACCAGTACGGCCAGATGCCCGTGTTCCATCAGATAGCCGGCGACGACCGCGCCAAATACCACCAGAATGCCGATGATCGCAAACATGCGTGCCTGAGCAACCTCTCCGCGCGCACGTCCGGAACTCCGGGCTGCGCGCACCCACTGGCCTTTCGGTGGGATGGGCTTCTGTTTCCCTCATCGGCGAAAACCCGGCTTCCAGCAGTTGGGCATGCGTTGAAAGGCCAGTGCCTTTCGGGCAACCGGGACACCCGCCGGTCCCGCATTTTCCTGTCTGAAAACGGACACTCCCCTGGGAATCCGGACACTGCTTCGCTCCGCCCGCGCGCGGCCGCCCCGATGGAACAAGCACATCCGGAGTTCCGTGACTGGAATCCGACGTGCAGCTGATTCTCACTTCCCCGTCTTTGCGCAATCCCGCCGTGCCAGGAGTTTCTTTGTGCGTGACCTGAAGATCGCCATCCGCCACCTCGCCAAGTCGCCCGGTTTTTCGCTGACCGCCGTCGTGATGCTCGCCCTCGGCATCGGGGCCACAACCGCGATCTTCTCGATCGTGGAAGGCGTGCTGCTGCGGCCGCTTCCCTTCCCCCATCCGGAGCGGCTGGTGATCCTCTCCGACACAATCCAGGGCGCGCAGATCGGGGGCTACAACGAGGCCGGCGTCACCGGCCCGGACATTGTGAACTACACGCGCGACACGCACAGCTTCGTGGCGCTGGGCGGCTACAATCAGCCCGCCTACGAACTGTCGGGCATCGGAGACCCGGCACAGATCGTCGCCGCGCGCATGACCGCCGGCGTCTTCGCGGCTCTGGAAGTGCCGCCGCTTCTCGGCCGCGTCTACACCGAGCAGGAAGGCGCGCAGCACGAGCAGGTCGCGGTGCTCAGCTACGCGACGTGGCAGAGCCGTTTCCACGGCGACGCGTCAATCCTCGGCCGGAAGATTCTGCTCGACCGCAAGCCATACGTCGTGATCGGCATCATGCCGCGCAATTTCGAATTTCCGCTGGTTCCCGGCCATCTGAACCGGAGCGAACTCTGGATTCCCATGAGCCTGCGCCCCGAGGAGCTCTCCGGTGGCGCGCAGGCCAGCTGGAACTACGCCATGGTGGGACGGCTCAAGCCGGGCCTGACCATGGAGCAGGCCCGCGAGGATGCCGACCGCGTCGCCAGGGAAACGATGCGCAACTATCCGGCCTTCATGGCCGATCTGAAGATCAGCCCCGTCATCCGCGGCCTGCATGAGGACACGATCGCGCAGGCGCGTCCGCTGATCCGGACTCTGTTTCTGGCGGTTGCGGTGGTGCTGCTTATCGCTTGCGCGAATCTGGCCGGACTGCTGCTGGTGCGGGCGATTCGCCGACGCCGCGAGATCGCCGTGCGCCTCGCCCTGGGCTCCAGCGCTTCGACTCTCCTGCGCCAGGCGCTGCTGGAGAGCCTGGTTCTGAGCGTCTCGGGGGGCATGCTGGGGCTCATGCTCGCGGCCATCGCGCTCCGGCTGGGCACCAGCCTGCTTCCGGAAACCCTTCCCCTGATCTCGAGCATCGGCATCGACTGGATGGTAGCCGTCTTCGCGCTGGGGCTGGCCATCGTCACCGGCGTAATCTGCGGCGTGGCTCCGGCGTTCGCCGCGATTCGCACCAGCGTGAACGAGACGCTCAAGGAGGGCGGACGCACGGGGACCTCGGGCGCCGGCCATGCGCGTCTGCGCTCCGGCCTGGTGGTCGCCGAGATCGCCGTCGCCCTGATTCTGCTGGCCGCGTCCGGGCTGCTGCTGCGCAGCTTCGAGAAGATGCGTGAAGCGAGCCTGGGCTATCGCCCCGACCACAGCATCGCGGCCGCCTACAACCTGCCGCGCAAGCAGTACGGGACGCAGTCCTCGGTGGACCAGTTCAACCAGGAACTGCTGCGCCGCGCCGAGGCGCTGCCCGGCGTGACCAGCGCGGGCCTGACGTCGTTCCTGCCCGCCAACGGCAACCAGGGCAATTCCGCTTTCGTCGCGGAGGGCTACGTTCCGGCCAGGGCGGGGGCGATCGATCTGGCCACGCCGATCCAGGTGCAGGGCGACCTCTTCCGCGCCATGGGGATTCCCCTGCTGCGTGGCCGCTTTCTCGATGAAGCGGACGACAATCCGAAGGGACAGCTGGCCGTCGTGGTTAACCAGGAACTCGCCCAGGAATCGTGGCCGGGGCAGAACCCCATCGGCAAGCGCATGCGTCTGGGCACGGCCGACATGCAGACTCCCTGGGCAACGGTGGTCGGCGAAGTGGCCAGCATGAAGGAGGGTTCACCGGACGCCGATGCTCGCCAGCAGTACTACATGACCATCGATCAGGCCGAGGCGTTTTTCGGATCGCTGGGGAACCCGGCCACCGATCTGAACGGCAACGGCGGGTACGTCGTCCTGCGCACCTCGATGCCGCCGGAACTGGTGGAGAACGAGCTGCGCGCCGCCGTCCGTTCCATCGACCCGCAATTGCCACTGACGCAGTTACAAACCATGGAGCACGCCATCAGCGACTCGGAAGCGCCGCGCCGCTTCAACACCGTGCTCATCTCCTCGTTCGCCGCGGCTGCTCTGCTGCTGGCCATCCTCGGCATCTACAGCGTCATCGCCTTCACTGTGGCCATGCGCGCCCAGGAGATGGCCGTCCGCATGGCGCTGGGTTCGCAGCGCTCGGGCATCGTCAGCCTGATTCTGGTTTCCGGTCTCAAACTGGCCGGCGTGGGCTGCGCGATCGGTCTGGCGGGATCGTATTTCGCGTCGCGCCTGCTCAAATCCTTTGTCTTCGGCGTGAGCACGCTCGATCCGCCGGTGCTGGTGGCGGCCTCGGTGGTGGTGCTCATGCTGGCCCTAGCCGCATCGCTGCTGCCGGCCCGGCGCGCTGCGGCGGTGAACCCGATGCAGGCCCTGCGCTCGGAATAGGCGCGACACGACTACACTGCGAATATGGCGCTCACCTTCACGACTTCCTATCTCGAGGATTCCCGTGCCGTTTTCGCCTACTACAAAAAGCTGGGCGAACGCGCTATGGACCAGGTCTCCGACGAACAACTGTTCACGGCCATCGACAGCGAAGCCAATTCCATCGCCATCATCGTGAAGCACATGACGGGCAATATGCGCTCGCGCTGGACCGACTTTCTGACCAGCGACGGGGAGAAGCCGGACCGCAACCGGGACAGCGAGTTCGAAGAGCCGCCCGCCACCCGCGCTGCGCTGCTGGCGTTGTGGGAAGGGGGCTGGGCCTGCGTCTTTTCGGCCCTCGAACCGCTCACCGATGCCGACCTGACGCGCACCATCACGATCCGCGGAGAGAAGCATTCCGTGATGCAGGCCATCAACCGCCAGATTGCGCACTATCCGCACCATGTGGGCCAGATCGTTCTGCTGGCAAAACACTTCTGCTGCGACCGCTGGCAGAGTCTCAGCGTCCCCCGCAAAGGGTCGGCGGAGTTCAACCGCCTGGTCGCGGCGGGCGAGAAGAGCCAGCGGTAAGGGGAGCGGGCCGTTCGTTCACCGACGCGGACGCGGAGGCCGCGCCCAAAGTGGTCATCGTCAATCAGTTGTTCGCCCGCCGCTTCTGGCCGAATGAGAATGCCATCGGCAAAACCATCGTCGTCGGCCGCGGTCCTGAGCCATCCATCGTCGTCGGCGTTGCCCAGGATGTGCGCAACCGCGGCATCGCGGAAGA
>DATJNE010000044.1:0-8209 GCA_035508305.1 Acidobacteriaceae bacterium
GCCGCATTTCAGCCCCTCTGCGGAGCATGGCTGGTCGTCGTGAGCACAATGACGGCTGCGATGATCAGCGCGCCCCCCACGTAGGCGCCGGGGCCCAGGTGCTCGCCGAGAACGACCACGCCGAGGATCGATCCCAGAGCCGGCTCAATGTTGAGAAAGACGCCCGCGCGCGAAGCGGGCACTCGGTGGATCCCCCAGTTCCAAAGCAGGGTGGCGGCCGCGGTACACAATAGGCCGCTGGCGGCCACGGCGAACCACACATGCCAGCCGAGTCCGCGAACCGGTGGGAGTCCGTCACGGAGGATCACCCACGGAAACAGCATCGCGGATCCGGTGAGGAGCGTCCACGAACTCACAGCCAGGGGCGAACGGCCGAGCACCATGAGCCTCTGATTGATAAGTACCCAGCCCAGAGCAATGACCAGCGACAGGACAACGAGAAGATCGCCTCGGATGTTGCCGCCGCGGATCGCTCCATGGCTGGCGCTGGTGACGATCAGGGCGATGCCGGCGGTCGAGCCGAGCAGCGCGATCCAGCCCTTGAGATCGAGCCGCTCGTGGGCGAAGATCGTGGCGCCCACTGCAAGAATGACGGGCATGGTGCCGACCATCAGCGCGGCGTGGGAGACGGTGGTGAGCTTCAATCCGTGAAACTGGACCATGAACTGCACGGGAATGCCGAGAAAAGCGCCGATCAGCAGCAGCTTCCATTCGCGGGCCGAGAAGCGCGGCGCTTCCACGATGGGCAGCAGACCCAGGCAGGCAAAAACGAAGCGGTAAAGCACGTAATGCCCGACGCTGAGCTGCGTAAAGGCGATTTTGCCGAAGAAGAACCCTGTGCCCCAGCAGCAGCCGGCGAGCGCGCAGGCTATATACCCAATCCTGCGGCCGGCGCGGCGGCGGACCGCGGGCGTGGCCTGCGAGTAGTCTTCTTTTAGCAAAGACGGCATTTCGCGATTGGATGATCCACCACGACGATGGTCGCATGGATGTGACCAGGCAGCCCTGGCTGTGACTCTTGACGGTTGGGAGCTGCTTTAGGCCTGCGGAGGAGCCGCAACCTCGAGCAGCGTCCGCCATGCCTCTCCGAGGAAAAGGCGAATCGCGGCGATCCCAACGGCGCCATTCTGCACGCAGGCCGCGGCATTCTTCTCGGTGACGCCGCCAAGAGCAAGCACCGGCGTCGGTTTCGCCTGGTCGACGGCGGCGCGCAGGGCCGCGAGCCCCTGGCCGCGAGTCGTTCCCTGTCCGGTCACCTTTTCGAAAATCGGCGAAAACAGAAGCATGGAAGCCCCGGCCGCCTGGCGAATTTCCTCGGGCGAGTGGCAGGCGGCACTGATGACCGGCTCGTGACCGGTGCGGGCGTAGGCCTGCTGCGCTGCGCGGACCGCGGCGGGGCCCGCGTCGGCGTGGAGGTGAACCCCGTCGGCTCCGGCATCGAGCGCCACCTGGGCCGGCCCGTTCACAAGGACGCAGGTTCCGGCTTGCGTGGCGCGCACGGCCGCGACAATCCGCGCGGCCAGCGGCTGCAACTCGGTCAGGGGCAGATCCTTTTCGCGCACCTGGATGGTGTCAACGCCGCCGGTCGCCCACCTTTCGGCGAGCGCCACCAGGCCGTCGCGCTGCGCGGCGTCGTCGCCGGCCAGCAGGCGGCGACTCGTAATGGCATAGAGCAGCATCCGAGGTTTAGTGTAAGAGGGTATTCACACGGTCTGTCATCACTGGATTGTAAGATGGGCTCTGCGCCCCACCGGGGAGCTTCCGGTGCAGGCCATTTTCTGATACATGGCGAAATTCGATCTGCTCGTCATCGGTTCGGGCCCTTCCGGGCAGCGCGCGGCCGTCTCCGCTGTCAAGAAGGGCAAGAGTGTAGCGCTCGTGGAGATGCGGAGCGTGGTCGGCGGTGTCTGCATCAACACCGGCACCATCCCCAGCAAAACGATGCGCGAGGCGGTGCTGCATCTGTCCGGCTACAACTACCGGTCGATTTATGGCATGAATTACCGCGTGAAGGAAAAGATCACGATGGCCGATCTCGCTTTCCGCGTGCAGCACGTGATCAAGACCGAGATCGACGTGACCGAGGCGCAGCTTTCCCGCAACGGCGTCGAGGTCTTCAATGGGGTTGCGAAATTCGAGGACGATCATCACATCCGCGTCGACGGACCGCGCGGCACCAACACGTATGAAGCTGACAATATCATCGTCGCCGTGGGCACGCGGCCGGCGTCGTCGGCCAAAGTGCCGATGAACGGCAGGACCATCATCAACAGCGATCAGGTGCTGGAGCTCATGGAGCTGCCGAAAAGTCTGATTGTTGTCGGCGGCGGAGTGATCGGCGTCGAATATACGTGCATGTTTGCCGCCCTGGGCGTACGTGTCATCCTGATCGAGAAGCGCCCGAAACTGCTGGAGTTCGCCGATCAGGAGATCATCGAGGCGTTGAGCTATCACCTGCGCGACACGCGCGTCACCATGCGCCTCGGCGAGGAAGTGGAGAGCGTGGAAGAACTGGCCGACGGTACGGTGGTGGCCAACCTCGAAAGCAGGAAGAAAATGTCCGGCGACGCTCTGCTCTATGCCGTGGGCCGGCAGGGCAATATCGATGATCTGAACCTGCCCGCGGCCGGCATCGAAGCCGACAACCGCGGGCGTATCCCGGTCGACAAGGATTTCCGGACGAAGGTGCCGCACATTTTCGCGGTCGGCGACGTGATCGGGTTCCCCGCACTGGCGTCGGTTTCCATGGAGCAGGGCCGCATCGCTGCGGCCCGCGCTTTCGGCGACGAACACATCATCTCCAATCCCAGCTTCTACCCGTACGGCATCTACACGATCCCCGAGATCTCCTTCATCGGCAAGACGGAAGAACAGCTGACCGAAGAGGACGTGCCCTACGAGGTGGGCGTGGCATATTATCGCGAAATTGCGCGCGGCCAGATTCGCGGCGACACGACGGGACGTCTGAAGCTCGTTTTCCATCGCGAGACGCGCCAGGTGCTGGGCGTGCACATCATCGGCGAGGGCGCGGCGGAGCTGGTACACATCGGCCAGGCGGTCATGGCCCTGAACGGCACGGTAGACTACTTCATCGATACGGTTTTTAACTATCCCACCCTCGCCGAGTGCTACAAGGCTGCCGCGTTCAACGGCATCAACCGGCTGGCCCGCTTCGAGGGATAAGCCGCGCAGGTCGCGGCGGAGGATTTATGTCGAAGATGGTTGGCGCGGTGATGACGACGCGGGTCGTCGCGGGACTGATTGAGAACCACACGCTCTCCGGCGGCCTGAAGGAATTTCCCGAGCATATCGATGACGTCAACGGACTGATCGAGGTCCCCGCGGAAAGCCTCTGCGACATGATCTGCGATGCGATCGCCTCGCTGGTTCCCCCAGGAGCCACCATCGACGCAGCTGGCGTGGCTGTGCCCGGCTACGTGCACAAGGGCACGATGCTCGACGCGCCCAATTTGCCGCAGCTGAAGGGCGCTCAGGTTTGCGCGAACATCGACGAGGGCCTGAAAAAACGCGGAGTCCGGACCCGAGTGAGCGTCTTCAACGATGCCGACGCGGTTGCCGCCGGCATCGCGGCGACCCGCGGGCAGATGGATCGCCAGGTCCGCGTTTGGACCATCGGCAACGGCATCGGCTTCGGACGCTTTCCCAACACCGGCGGACCCTGGGAGGGCGGGCATACGGTCGTCACGCTCGACCCGAGGGAGAAATTCTGCGGTTGCGGCGGCCGCGGACACCTGGAGGGCGTCATGGGCTATCGCGCGATGCGGCTGCGCTTCCTCGACATGGAGCCCGACGAAATCTTTGCCGCGGCGAAGAAAGGCGACAAACGCTGTGCAGATTTTGTCGAGCGCTGGCACCTGGCCCTCGCTGCCGCGACCGCCTCGCAGATCCACCTCGAAGGACCCGGGCGCTTCTACTACACCGGGCGCGACATCCAGCGCCTGGAGCTGCCGCGGCTGAAGGAACACCTGTGGGAGATGGTCAAGATGAGCCCGCTGCAGAATTACGTCGTCGAAGTCCTGCCCGAGGATCCTGCCCTCGCGGTGGTGGGCGCCGGCGTGGCCGCGGCCATCGAAAACAAGTGCTGAGGGGACGGCACTCGGCGCGGTGAATTGTGGAACCTTCCTCATTCGCCAAAAGTGAGTCGCAGCCCCACCCGCGCCAGGCGCGGCGTGCCCAGGGTCGTGAGCGGCGTCTTGCCGACCTCGATCGCACGGTCGAAGAGATTCTCCCCTGCAGCAAACGCGACGAGGTGCCGCCCAATGTTGTGCTCGGCGCTCGCGTCCAGACGGAAATAGCTGTGGAGCAGGTACGCGTTGGCGTCGTCGTCGAACTGGCGTCCGCTCATCCGCCCCTGCAGGCTGAGCACGCCGATGCGCTGCCGTGTGAAACGTACTTGCCCGGTCGCCATATTGCGTGCCACCTGGGGAATCCAGTTCCCCACCAGCTGCGGCTCGGGAGCGAATTTTGTCACCGTCGCATCGGCAAATTGATAGCCGCCGTCGATGAAGAGCCAGGAAGCGGGCTGCGTCCCGTAATCGAGCGAGACGCCGCGGCTCTCGATCTGGCCGAGGTTCTCGCGCTCAAGCACTTCTGACGTCGGGTTGGTGCTCAGCGTCAGCGCCGTGATGGGGCGGTTCACCTGCGTCCAGAAATAACTGACGCGCAGGCTGGAGCCGTAGCGGTGGACGTCCGCCTGGAAGCCGGCCTCCCAGCCGGTGGCGCGCTCGGAGCGCAGGTTCGGGTTTGGCTCGGTGATCTGCTGGCCGACCTGGCCGGTGCGGTAGAGCTCGTTTTCCGTCGGTGCGCGATAGGCGCGGAAACCCGATGCGTTCAGCGAGAGCCACGGCTGGATGCGGCGAACCAGACCGAGGCGCGGATCGAAGACGGTCTCGGAAAATGAAGGCAGATAGACCGGTACTGCTGAACCGGAGTACTGCCGTGCATTGAAATTCGAGAAGTGATCGATGCGCGCGGAGCCGATCAGGGTCCAGTTCATCGGCGTGAACAACAGCTCACCCCATACACCGGTTTGCCGCTGGCGCGCGGAAGTGCTCTGCGTCTCGCCGCTGGTGAGAATCTGTTCGTCGTCTGCGGCGCGAATGTCGTGGGTGTCGGCTCCGGCCAGCGCGAGCGCGCGGCTGCCGATGGGGTGACGCCAGCGCAGCGCAGCGCCGAGTTCGTCGGCGGGATCGAAGGCAAAACGCGTCGGCGTCTCGGAAGTGCGATCGGGGGCAACGCTGGAGAAAGTCTGCCGGTAATGCTCGTCGTCGCCGAAGACGCGCACGGAGAAGGCGCGCCAGTCCGCTCCGCCTGCGGCGCGCCACAACCGGGTCGCATTCCACGTAGCCGGCGTGCCGTTGTGACGCTGCTCGTTCAACACACCGCTGCGCACAAAGACGCGCCCATCGCCAGGCAGGACATGCTCCACTTCCGCGAGACCGTTTTGCGCGTGCACGTTCGATGGCTGATCGATCGGACCGCGCAGGTCGGGCGCGATCAGGGTATAGCCGTCGGTCGCGATGAGGCCGCCTGCGGCAACCCCCGACCACGGTCCGCGCTTCACCGTCGCCAGCGCGCCGTCGTCGAGCGTGCTCTCCGATCCGCCGCTGGTCGCGATTTCCAGGCCCGTTGTCTGCGGACGTACAGGAATGATGCTGATAACGCCGCCGATGGCGCTCGATCCATACAGATCCGACGCGCCGCCGCGCACCACCTCGACCGACTGAATCGCCATCTCGGGCAGTTCTTCCCAGTGGATCCAGCCGCCGTAGGGATCGTTGAGCGGAATATCGTCGAGCACCACAAGGGAGCGGCTGGCCGCCGTCGAGCCCAGCCCGCGAAGGGAGACGCCTTCCGTCGTCGGGTTGGCGACCAGAGAACTGGAGCGGCGAAACAGTTCGAAGCCCGGCACCTCGCGCAGCTTGCCGTCGAGCGCGGGCGTGGCGGACTGCTCCAGTTGTTGCGCGCTCAGGACGCGGGTGCTCACCGGGCTGTCCGACGAGCCCAGAGGAGAGCGGTAAGCGGTGACGGTCACGGTTTCGAGCGGCTGGCGCAACACGACGTCCATCGCCCGGCCCGCGACAACGGTAACAACCGAAGTGACATAATGCGGCGCCGTGATCTCGATCTGCGCCGGGGGATGCACGAGGGTAAAGGTTCCGTCTGACGACGAAACCGCCAGCCGGTGGCCATCGACATCGGTGATAGTTGCCGACGAGATCGGATCTCCCTGAGCGTTGCGTACGGTGCCGCGCGTCTGTGCTCCTGCCGGCCTGCCACAAGCGAGAGCCAACGCAACGACGAAAAGAGTGGGGATGCGGGAGAAGCGCATGCGCGTAGCTTTTGATGTTCGAACCGGGGTTTAAGGCGAGTATATCTTTCGCACCGCGTCGATGCGGTTTGCCCCCTCGCTGGGCAAAGCTGCCAGAAGCTGCGCGATGGTCGCGTGGGAGCCCGGCGAACGAAGGTCCGGAGCAATCTCGGCGAGCGGCGCAAGGACGAACCGGCGCTCCGCCAGCTCCGGATGCGGAAGCGTGAGCCGCGGCGAATGTACGACCAGGTCGCCGACGAGCAGCAGATCGAGATCGAGCGTGCGCGGATGGTTGCGCATCTCGCTGCTGCGATCGCGCCCATAGCGGCGCTCGATGGCCAGCAGTGCAGCGAGCAGGGCCTCCGGATCGAGGGTCGTTTCCAGCGTCGCCGCTGCGTTGATAAACGCAGGCTGATCGGCGTACCCGACAGGTTCGGTGCGGTAGAGCGAAGAACGCGCCAGAACCGTGCCCGATCCCGTAAGGTCCACCATCGCAGCCCGGATCGTCTCCTCCGGCGCTCCCGTCGGCGAGGGGAGATTCGCGCCCAGCGAGATGGCGGCAAGCCGGCTCACAAAGCCACACTACACCAGCCGCGCGGCAGGATCGGATGCGCCGCCGCGTTATTCTCAAATGCAATGAGGATCGGCTTCTTTGGCGGCAGTTTCGATCCGCCGCACCGCGGGCATGTTGCTCTGGCGCGGCTGGCGATCGAGAGCGTGGGGCTCGACCGTGTGCTCTTTGCGCCGGTGGGTGTGCAGCCCCTCAAGCGCGATCGGCCGCAGGCCAGCTTTGCCGATCGCGTGGAGATGACGGCCCTGGCCATCGCGGGCGAGAAGGATCTGGAACTGGCACAGATCGATGCGCCGCGCAACGACGGGCGCCCGAACTACACCGTCGACACGGTGCGCGCTCTGCGCGAGTCGCTGCCGCCCGCCGATCCGCTCTTCTGCCTGATGGGCGCCGATTCGTTTCTCAGCATCGGCAAATGGTACCGCTCCGCCGATCTGCTCCTCGCGTGCGATTTCATCGTGGCAGCTCGCCCCGGTTTCGACCTTGGACGCATCACCTCCGCCCTGCCGGCCAGCATCGCGGTTGCCTCCTGCGATGAGGCGCGCGGCGACAATCTGGTGCTCTGCCTGCGCGGCGCAGCCCGGCGCGAGTCGCGCCTGTACCTGCTGCCGCATCTGCAGGAGCCCGCTTCGGCTACCGGGATCCGGCGTTCGCTGCGCCAGGGCGAAGAGCCCCGCTGGGACCTGGCCCCCGCCGTGGCTGCATATATCCGCGAGCATGGGCTCTACCAGGAGCGCGCCATTCCCCAGGTGCGTTGAATTGCCGTACCATCGAACCAGAACCGAATCAGGGAAAAGACCAGAGCGCTCCAACCCCCACGCATGACACTGACCGAAACCCGCAAAATGGTGCTGGCTGCCGTCGCGGCCTGCGACGACAAGAAGGGCGAAGACACAAGAGTTCTGCAGCTGGATCCCGCGGACTCGGCCTTCACTGACTTTTTCGTGATCACCAGCACGGCCAACGATCGGCAGTCGCAGGCCGTGGCCGATGAGATCGAGCTGCGCCTCAGGCGCGACTTCGCCACCTCCCCGAACTCCGTCGAAGGCCGGCGGGCCGGCGAGTGGATCCTGATGGACTACGTGGATTTCGTGGTCCACATCTTCCTGCGCGACCGGCGCACGTTCTACGACATTGAACGCCTGCGCAAGTCGGCGCGCACCATCGCTGTCGCCGAGATGACCGCCGCGCTGACCGAGAAGACCCTCGAAGCGCGGAAAAAGGTCCCGGTGAAGCGGCCGGCCAAAAAAGCCGCAACGAAAAAAGCCCCGGCGAAGAAAGCTGCAAAGAAAAGCGCGAAAAAGGCC
>DATJNE010000045.1:0-14568 GCA_035508305.1 Acidobacteriaceae bacterium
GTCGTGCTCGAGTAGGTCTGGATCGTCTGCGGCGCCGCGAAGGTGCCGTCGCCATTGCTCAGCTGGACCGCGATCCCCTGCTCGTACACTCCCGTCTGATACACCTCCAGGGAGTAGGTGTAGATCAGGTCCGCTTTCCCGTCGCCGTTGACGTCCGCCACCCACAAGTTGCTGATCGTCTCGCCCTGATCGAAATCTCCCGTGGGGGCGAAGGTCGGCGCCGCAATAAACGTTGGCGTGCCAAACGTGCCGTCGCCATTCCCCATCGCAAGGAAGTATCCTGGAACGCCGCCGGGGCCGTAGAAATCCACGGGCAGATAGACCAGGTCCGCTTTCCCGCTGCCGGTCACGTCCCCCAGCCCGAACGAGTCCATCGACGAGAACTGGAATTGCGTTCCACCGATCGTTATCGGCGAGACGCTGAAGGTCTGACTGGCGGTGAAGCTGCCGTTGCTGGCGCCGATGTACGACGTCATCGTCACGTTCGAGGTGCCTGTTGTTGCATTCACCCCGACCCCGTCCGGAATGCCGTCCCCGTTCAGATCCGCCAGGTTCGTTCCGGTAAACGCAAACGGCATCTCCGGCGCGCCCTGGAACGTGCCGTCGCCATTGCCCATCAGCGCGTAGCTCTGATTGAACTCAAACTGATCGCCGCCAAAGATCCCTGCCCGCGCAACCCCGCTGTAAATGTCCTGGTTTCCATCGCCATCCAGATCGCCGCCGGCGACATAGCCGACGTTGTCGATGGTCGCGTAACCGGCTCCGGCCTTGAACGTGCCGTCCCCATTCCCCAGGTAGATCTGGATCGCGTAGCCGTCGTCATAGGCAAGATCGACCTTGCCATCCTTGTTGAAGTCTGCCGCTACAAGGTTGGGACCGAATTCCGACGTGCCGTAGGAGGGCGAAAATGCCAGCGTGGATGACTGGGTAAACGTGCCATCCCCGTTGCCGAACAGAACGATGCCGCCGGCGGACACCAGATCCTTCGTGCCGTTGCCGCGAAGACTCGTCGAAATCAATCCGCCGTACGATATCGGACTCACACCGGCCGGCGGCGTCAGGGTTACATTCTGAGCCGCTGCAAATGTGCCGTCGCCGTTGCCCTTCAGGAATGACAGATACCAGTTGGTGGACGGTCCGCTGGTGGAAGTAAAGGTTGTCACCACCAGATCCGGCTTTCCATCGCCGTTGAAGTCGTCGATGACCGCTCCTTCGATCGTGTCTCCCGGCAGGCTGTAGTTCGTCGGCGAACCGAATCCACCGTCGCCGTTCGCATCTCCCAGCATCACCGACGCCGCAGCCGTCTGGCCGGTCTGATAGGCATCGCTCAGGGCCACCAGGTCCGCATTGCCATCTCCGTTCAGATCGGCGCCCGCCATCGACAGCGGATTCGGCACGCTGGTGATCAGGTCCGACGACACCTCCACGTCTGTCGATGCGTTGGTGACCACGGTTTCAATATCGTTGGTCTGGCTGGTTCCGTCATAGAACGCGTCGCCATACACCTTGTATCCGGTTTTCGTGAACCCGATAAAGTTCGCCTTCTTCGCAGTCATGCCCAGGATCGGATCGCCGCACCCCGCGGGCCAGGTCCCGCCGTTCGTTTTCAGCTGCGCCGCATTGTGCAGGATCTGATCGTAGTTCGGTGTGGTGGCGCCATCGACCGTGTACGTGAAGGTCGGCAGGCTCAGCGTGTAGTTCACCGATACCATCGTCAGCGAGCACGATGAAGTCCTCTCCAGCTGCAGCAGATCTCCGCTCAGGCCATTGATCGCCGTCAGATTGCCGAAGAAATTTGCGGATGGCGCCGGACTGGTCCCGGATGTTGCCATAGCGACCGCCAGCAGACGCCGCGCAATCTCCGTCGCCGACAAATCGCGGTACATGGGGTGCTTTTCCGACTGGTATTCACGCAGGACCGCGCGCCGCTGCGCCAGCGTGAATTTCGGATACCGCAGGGACGCGGCAATCAGGTTCTCTCTTGCGGCGCGAATCGCGTTTCGATTCAGCGCGCTGAAGAGTACCACCACTGCGAGGGCCAATGCCACGCAGACAAGGGGGGCAACAAACCAACTTCGTTTCATTCGCGGCACCTGTTCGCCGCGCGCGCCGGCGCTTGCGCGGATCGAATGCAAGAGGAATCTGATCGCGGGGGAAAGGGAATCGCCCGGCGTCGTGAGGACGTGCGCGCGATGCGCGGTCGAGTCTCGTCATTCTAGGAACGTTCCCGAATCCACGTCAAGCTGTTTGCCTGCGAATTCTCATCGCGCCGCGAAATTGTCTTTCGTTCACCATCCCCTGGACCGTCGTACTATGGAAATGTCCACGCGCCCACGTGCGGAGGGATGTGTGAGCGGTTGAAACAGGCGGTCTTGAAAACCGCTGTGCCCGCAAGGGTACCGGGGGTTCGAATCCCTCTCCCTCCGCCAGCTTCCGTTCGCGAAGGTCAGTCGCGTTCGTAATCCGCGTAACCTTCGGGCCGAATCAATCGCGCTTCATCCGCGCATCGCGCCCTGAAGGCATCGTTACCCTGAGCGTTTTGTGAAGAAGCCAGTCGTCGTCCTCAGGACAAACAGAGGGCGCTCCGCGAGTCGCAAAGCTCACGCCGTACTGTCCGGCCGACGGCTCGTTTCCCTGTCGGGTGCACAGTAATCGGTGCTCAGGCGAAGCCCGCCCACCCTCCCGGCGTCTCTCCAGCCGCCAAAAAGGCGGCAATCGTCGGCTTCCACGTTCCATGGTGGCATTTCAATTGCGCAGAAAACGCTCCCCGGGGGAGTAAAAATTTCTCCCAAGGCGACCTGCCCGTGGGCATAATACCTTCACAACAGGATGTTTACCGGTTGGCCGTCCGATTGCTTTCAATCGCCCCCAAAGAGTGTAATTAGTCGGCTGCCACGCAGTGCAAATCGGCCGCTGGCGGAAAGCTCAGGCCACCCAGTTATGGACAAGCTGTCGGCAAAAATTGAGAACTGGTCAGTGGTGGATAACCTCATTTTCCATGGGTTCCGCAAGCTGGAGCCCGGACAGCGCCTGACCGGCTATCTCATGGGCCACTCGGACCTCCCCAACGGCGTCATCTACACCTCCGTCATTCAGCGTGTGGATCAGGTCAACGGGGTGGTTGAAACCGCCAACACCGTTTATCGTCTGGGCCAGGCAAACGAGTTTTACCAGCAGTGGGCCTCTGTGCAGCGCGACGAGTCCACCCAGCAGGTACATGTCCCCTTTGTTCCCGATGCGCGTCGCCCGGTGGCCGCATATCCCGGCATCGCTTCCGTTCCTGCCTTCCGGCAGGGCTGACAGAATCTCCCCCGTCGAGCAGCCCTCCCCTCCCCCAGCGGAAAGGGGAGGGTTCGCTGTCTCAGGCGGATTTTTTCGTTTAGCTTTTCTTCTCAGCCGTCGGTGCCGGGGCAGGCGTCTTTCCCAGTACCCATTTGTCATACCAGTCAAACCACCGCTGATAGCGGTCGCGGATGAAGCTCGGTCGGGTGAATCCGTGGAACTGCCCCGGATACACGACCAGCTCCGCCGGCACCTTCAGGCTCTTCAGTGCCTCATACATCTGCTCCCCGCCGTTCAGGGGGACGTTGAAATCCGACGTGCCGCCCATAAACAGGGTTGGCGTGTGGATGCGATCCGCATGCAGGAACGGATACCCCAGCTGAATATACTTCTGCAGATCCCGCCACGGGGGCCCCAGCTCGTTGTCGTATTGCAGGATGTATTCGTCGATCCCATACAACCCGATCGGGTTTCCCATCCCCGCGCCGCTGCTCGCCGCCTTGAACCGGTCCGTGCTCGCAATCGTGTAATCGGTGAGGATGCCTCCGTAGCTCCAGCCGCCCACACCCATCCGCTCCGGATCCACCAGCCCCTGCTTCACCACTTCGTCCACCATCGCCTGCAGGTCTTCCACCTCGTAGTGGCCCCAGTCGTCCGCGATGATCTTCTGGTACGCGTTTCCGCGTCCCGAGCTCCCGCGATAATTCACGTTCAGCTCCGAATAACCGTGCGCAGCGAAGAGCTGCCGGTGCAGGTTGAAGGCGTGATCGTCCTGCCCGTTGGGCCCGCCGTGGATGAACAGCAGCATGGGAGGCTTTGTCCCCGGCTGCCAGTCGACCGGCATCGTCAGCAGCCCGTGAACTTCTGTTCCTTCCGGATCGATGGCCTGCACGTCGCGGGTCCCGGCCAGTTTCAGGCTCGCCACTTCCTCATCGTTGTGGTGCGTCAGCCGCCGCAGGCTACCGTCTTCGAGCGCGTAAATCTCGCCTGGCTGCGTGTTCGTCGTCCACACCAGCGCAGCGTGCCCGCCCGCCTCATTCATGCTCATTGTGGTGCCCGGCTCCGTAATGATCCGGTGGACCTGCCCCGTCGCCACATCCACGCTCGCCGGATATACATTTCGATCGTCCTCGACCAGCACGGTGACCGACTTGCCATCCGGAGAAAACACCGGCGATGAAACCGACCGGTCCAGCGCCGTTGTCAGGATCCGTGGCGCTGAGCTTCCGTCTGCCGCCACGATCCCCAGCTTCTCCTGGCTGTACTGCCACAGCTTCAGCGGATCGCCCTCGGTAAACGCGATCCACCTGCTGTCCGGGCTCCACGCGATCCGCCCACCGTCCGGCCCGTCGTAGGTCGTCAACTGTTTCGGCGTCGAGTTCGGCTTCGCCTCCACGACCCACACATCGGTATTGATGGATCGGTCCGGATCCGGATCGTGATTGCTCACATAGGCGATCCGCGTCCCGTCCGGCGACCACACCGCGTTCGTCTCGTCGTAGTTTTTGTCCGTCGTCAGCTTCTCCAGCTTTTTCG
Organism: Acidobacteriaceae bacterium; assembly: GCA_035508305.1. Lineage (GTDB taxonomy): Bacteria > Acidobacteriota > Terriglobia > Terriglobales > Acidobacteriaceae > Palsa-343. The sequence goes on from DATJNE010000045.1 coordinate 4,819, forward strand.
TCGCGATGTCGAACAGATACAGCTGCGTATGCTCGTTGTCCCGCAAATACCCCTCCACGTCCTCCTTAAAGTGGTACCGGTCGAGCACAATCGGCTTCGGCGTTTCCTTTCCCTTTTCGCCCGCGGGCGGTTTCGCAGCGGCTTCCGCGTTTTCATCCGGGGAGATCGACAGGAGCAGCCTCTTCGCATCCGGAGACCACACATACGCCGACAGGTGCCCCTTTACGTCCGTCAGCTGACGCGCCTCGCCGCCACGCCGATCCAGCACCCACACCTGCGTCCCTTTCGCTGCTCCGGTTCGTCCCGACGTGAACGAAATGTATTTCCCGTCCGGACTCCAGCGCGGTGCACCCGAAGACTCCAGGTCGTCCGAGTCCTCGTCCACGTCGCCCGCCCACGTCAGACGCACGTCCTCCTTGCCGCTCCACGAAACCATCCAGAGATCGGAGATTCTCTTGTCCGCCTTCGTTTCGATGGTCGACACCGTATAAGCCACCCATTGTCCGTCCGGCGACACGATCGGCCCCGTCACATCGTGAAAACGAGCCAGATCGTCCAGTCCCATCAAATGCGGTCCCGCTGGCGCCGAAGGCGTTTGCGCCCGGAGAGTCAGCGAAGCAAACGCGAACGCGGCGCAAAGCATTAAGGCAGGCACACGACGAGCAGAGTGAGGAAGGAGTTCACGAATCGAAAGCATGACCGGAAGTATATAGAACCCTCTCCATTAGTAACCGAGGGTGTGACGGATCGATTCCCCTCGCCTGGCAACAATCTCTTGCTCCAGGGCAAAAACTTCACGCCTGATGCCAGCTTGCGCCGCGCAACTCCCCGTTGACTCGTGAGTTACTAATGGCGATCCGATTGCAAAGGATTTTTCAGGGAAGAACCGCACACGGGCCTGGACCGTTGATCGCGACCAGTGGCGGAAACGTCAGGTCACGCAGCCATGGAGAAGCCCGTCATCCGCATCGAAAACTGGTCCGTCGTCGCCAGCGTCCTGTTTCGCGGCTATCGAAAACTCGAGCCCGGCGCTCGCCTTACCGGCGACGTCATGGGCCACACCAACCTGCGCAACGGCACCATCTATACCTCCGCGATCCTCGGCGTCGACCTCGCTGGCCGCCTCGTCGAAACCCACAACAGCATCTACCATCTGGGTGCAGTGAGCGTTGACTATGCCCGCTGGCTGCAGCACCAGGAAGAGCCGCCCGTCGCCGCCTGAGCGGCTCTCCGCAAGCCTGCATATTGCTTGGTGAACAAAGGATGGAGGGGATAGCCGCCTCCTCGTTCCTGTCTTCTGCGATGCGCCCATCGGGCCTCCCGCAGGAGACACTGCCCCCTGTCCCAAGGTGCCTGCAGCCTGGACCAGGACCTTACGCCGTCTTTGCCTGCTGCTCCTTCAGATCTTTCAGCAGCGCGTCGATCTGCTCTTCCCGCTCCAGTTTGGCGAACCTCGCCTCGATCCCGTCGCCATCCATCAGTTCGCGGGACGCGGCATTCTCCGCTTCGGCTCCCGCGATCCGGTTCTTCATCCGTGTGATGCTTACGTCGCCTTCCTTCCGTGCAATCGCCTCCCGCGCCTTCTGCGCGCGCCCCACGACGCGCGCCCGCCGGCTCTCCGCGATCATCAGCTCGCACCGGCTCCGCGTCTCCGCCAGCTTTTGCTCCAGATTCCGCAGCGCCGTCTTGAGCGTCTCCACTTCCGTCTTCTGATCCTCGAGCTGCTGGGCAAAACCCGCTGCCATGCCCTTCGCGCTCAGCGACCGCTCGAGCGCGGCGCGTGCAAGGCTGTCATCGCCCTTCCGCACCGCCAGCTCCGCCTTGCGCTTCCAGTCGCCTTCAGAGGACTCATGCTCCCCGCGCTTCTTCTCCAGCAGATGCTCGTCCGCCAGCGCGATCGCCACCTGCGTCTTCACCTGCATCAGCTGGTTTTCCATATCCAGCACCAGCTGCTTCAGTAGTTTCTCCGGATCTTCGGCCTTATCGATCAGGTCGTTCAGATTCGCTCTCAGCAATGTGCTCACTCTTTCCAGCAGTGCCATAACATTTCCTCCAGTTCCGAAATCCCTGAGGCCGGATGAAGCGCTCCTGACCGCCCCATCCGGCAACTCCCAGCTTCCTCACTTTCCGTTCACCACCGGGCCCGTCCCCGCCGATCCATCGCCGTTGCCGCGCTGCCGGATTGCCGCGATATTCGACATCAGCTGCCGCATGTCCATTCCCGACAGCGCTTCGAACAACGCCGGCACCTGGGCCGCGATTTTTGCCATGTCGCCGGTCAGTTTGTTCACGCCGGCCGCTTCCCCGCCGGTGGAGACGATCGTGACTCTGTCCACCTTCGTGAGGGGCTCGGACATGGCACGTACGACTTCCGGCAGACTCGCGATCAGCCGGTCGACGACGGCAGCCTGGTTGAACTCCTGGTAGGCCTGCGCCTTGACGTTCATCGCCTTCGCTTCGGCCTCGCCCTTCTGGAAGATGACCGCAGCCTCAGCCTCGCCCTGGGCGCGGATCGCCGCAGCCGTGCCGTCCGCTTCGGTGGTGAGCTTGGTCCGCTGTGCGCCCGCGAGGGTCTCGATGCGCTGCCGCTCGATTTCGGCCCCCTTGAGCACCGTGGCGATCAGCTCCTTCTCGTGGCGCAGGATTTCCGCTTCCTGCACCTTGATCTGCTGCTCTTTCTCCACCTGCTGCACCTTCACCTGTTCGGCGATGACCTGTTGCTGCATGACGTTGGTCTGCAGCTCGTAGGCCTTGTCGGCTGAGGCCTGCTGTTTGCGGCTCTGCTCGGCATATTGCGCCTTGGAGATGTCGAGGTCGCGCTGCGCCTGCGCCTGCTTGGTGAGCGAAGCCGTCTCCGCGATGACGCGCTCCTGATCCGCAGCGGCCTTGGCCACCGCGGCTTCCCGCGTGGCGTTGGCGCGTTGGATTGCCGTGTCCCGCTCCGCCTCCGCCGTGGCGATCTCCGCATCCCGCTTGATGCGGACGATGTCCGGGCGCCCCATATTCGTGATGTATTCGTTCTTGTCGCGCACTTCCTTGATCGTGAACGACACCACCTCCAGCCCCATCTTGCTCATGTCATCGGCGCAGGTGGCGCGCATGCGGTCGGCCACCATCTCCGGCTCCTTCACAATCTGTTCGACCGTGAGCTGCCCGATAATCCCGCGCAGATGGCCTTCCATCACCAGCCGGATCAGGCCTTCGCGCTGCGGTGGCGTCTTCGTCAAAAACTGCTCGGCTGCGGTTAAGATCGACTCCTGATCGCTGCGCACCTTGATCTGGGCGACGGCTTCCACGGTGACGGCGACGCCCTGTTTGGTGTAGAGATCCTGCTGGGGAGCGACGTCAAACGACATCAGCTCGAGTGACAGCTCGCGGCAGTTCTCGACCATGGGGAAGATGATGGTGCCGTGACCCTTGATAACGCGAGGGCCCCGGAATCCAAAGACGATGAGGGCCTCGTTCGGGCCCGCCTTGCGAAACATCCTGGCCAGCATGCCGGTCAGAATGATCAGAGCCAGCAGGCTCAGTCCAACAATGATGATGATTGTGTTCGTCATAACGCCCGATCCTTTCCATCGGGGCTGGAGCTGCTTTGGGTTGCCGTTGCGGCCTTCGCGCCCGAGCCGTTCCCCGGGACCTCGGGATTCTCCCCCGACAACTCGTCCCACGGACGCACGTACGCGATGCCTTGCTCGTAGCGCATCACCACCACTTCTGTGCCGCGCGCCAGCGCTACGCCTGCTTCACTCCGCGCGGGTGCAAAGCGGCGGGCGCCGCCCTGCGAAAACTGAATCTCCCCGGTGCCGTTCTCTCGGATTGCCCCTGTGACCAGTCCCAGGATTCCCAGGATGTCCGTATCCGCCGCGGTCAGCTCATGCTCGTGCGGCAGCAGCACTTTCACGAGAAACCAGAACAGAATCGCGCCGCCGGCCAGGCCCGTAATGGTCGCGACCCCCAGCACCACGAGCATGCCGAAATCGCCGCTCTTCGCCAGCAGATACCCGCATCCGCCGAACCAGCACAGGAAAGCCGCGAGCGTGAAGCCGTTCACCGGACTGGCGCTCGATTTGCTGACCGCTCCCCGCACGTGGGGCACATGGACATGTCCGTGTCCGACGTGGATGTGCAGGTGCCCGAAATGCAGATGCGTGAATGCCCCCAAAGCCGAGAGAACCGTCAGCGACAGCCCCAGGGTGAAACAAATCAAATAGAACGTAATCATGACGTGGCCTCCCTTCTGCGTGTGGGATTCGCCTTTATTCCGCGAACCTTTGCCACCGACTCTGGTCCGTTGTCGCTCCCGTTCAGCACCTCAAACAGCCGCTCCGCCAGGCCCGGGGTCTCGAGGACCGCACGCAGCAGCAGCAGGCACCGCCGCGAATCCTCATGCCGCGCCACCGCCAGCAGCGCCAGGCGCAACTCCGCATCGCGACGGAACCGCTCCGCCCCGCTCACCAGCCACAGATCCAGCTTGTCCTCGATGGTGCGCGCGTCGCTCAGCAGCTCCGCGTGATACCCCTCCGGATCGTCCACCAGATACCCAGGGTGCACCTTGAAGAACTTCGCCAGCACCTGGCGCGTCGTGTTTGTCAGGTGCGGCCGCGCCCCGCTCTCGATCTGCGACAGATAACTCTGGCTCAGCGCCGCGCCCGTTTCGCTCCGCAGCGCCCGTACCATCTCCTGCTGCGTGATCGCCCGCCCCAGTCCGCGCAACTCCCCTTCCGTCTCCCGGAGATACCTGAGTTTTTCGCCAAGTTTCATGGGAATATCGCAAATCGCAATCATGTTATCACAGATTGTGATATTGTCAAACGCGAACGCAACCCGCCCTTTTCGGGCCGCCAAAAAGGACGAAATCATTTGCCCTGTAGTCCTTTGCGCTTATTCGGAGAAGGTCAAACCGGGCGCGGTCCGCTCTTGAGCCGAGCCAGGCGCAAAAGCCGGGAAGCTGGCAGCTAAAAGCTGCACTTCAGGCTCGCGGCAAAGTCCACTGCCGGCTGGTACCCGCCCGGCAACGTCACTCGCAGGCCCGCCGCTTCCTGCTTCCAGCGCACCCTCTCGCCGGTTCCCAGCAGTTCGACCCGCTCGATCTTTCCCGGCTGCGTCGCGTTCGCTGTCCCCAGCGACTGGACGACGAACTCTGCGGCAGGCCACCCCAGCGCGATCGCGTACACGGTCTTTCCGTCCTTGCTGCGGGTGAACCGGATGTCCTTCTCGCCCAGTTGCGCAATGCTGTTGCCCTGGAAGGAGCCGCTTTTGATCGCGTCCGGCCCTTCTCCATAGACCTTCCACGGCCGCGTCTCGTAGATCGCTTCGCCGTTCACCGTCATCCAGTCCGTGATCCGGTCCAGCACCGCAATCTCCTTGCTGTCGATCGTCCCGTCCGGCATCCCCGGAATATTCAGGATGAACGTCCCGTTCTTGCTCACCGTGTCGATCAGCCAGTGGATCACATCCCGCGGCGGCAGATACCCGCCGTATTCCCCCGGCTTGTTATAGAGGGCGCGATCGTAGTGCCAGTCGCCGATGCATGTCTCCGACTGCCATGGATACTCCATGATCCTGTTCGTCAGCCCGCGCTCCCAGTCCACGACCGCCGCTTTCACCCACGGCTCGGGGACTTCCTTGATCGTGATCACACCCTGCACCGTGCCGCCATGCGCGCGAATACTTCGGTTGTAGAAGTAGGCCCCGAGATTCATCCCCGCCCATCCCAGCGGGAACCGCGGATTATCGAAATACAGCAGGTCCGGATCGTGCAGATCGACCAGGTCTTTCGTCCGGTCGTAGAAGTTCTTCACATACGACGCATCCGGGAGCGCGTTGAACGGATGCTTCGCCCCGTACAGCCGCTGCGGATCGTACCCCTGCCACCACTGCCCCTTTCCCTGATCCAGCATCCGGTCTCCGTCATAGGGCACGCCCGCCAGCGCGCCCTTCGAGTCCGCTCCGTGCGCCGTCTGGAACCACCACCAGTTCCGCGCCTGGTGCACCGTCACGCCCAGACGCAGACCCGCATTGCGTGCCGCCTGCGCCCATGTCCCCACCACGTCCTTATGGGGCCCCAGATTCACCGCGTTCCATGGCTGATGCTGCGAGTTCCACGTGTCCATCCCGTCGTGATGGTTCGCGAGAGCCACAAAAATCCGCGCCCCCGCCTTCTTGTACCGCGCGATCAGCACCTCCGGCTCCCAGTTCAGGAGCGTCCACTGCGCCGTCAGCTCTTTGAACCCGAAGCGCGACTGCGGCCCATAGTGATCCAGGTGGTATTGATACTGCCGCTGCCCCTCGATATACATGTTGCGCCCGTACCAGTCGCCCGCCTCCGGCACGCATTGCGGGCCCCAGTGCGCCCAGATCCCGAACTTCGCATCGCGATACCACTCCGGCGTCTCGTACTGCAGCAGCGACTCCCACGTCGGCTGGAATGGCCCCGTCCCCGCCAGGTTCGGAATCGGCGACACCATCGGCACACCGTCCCACGACCCTCCCGGAATCGGCAGCTCCGGCGGCTCGCCCCAGCCGGTGGGCTTCCATCTCGCCTCGTCCAGTTTTTCCGAGATGATCTTCCCGCCTTCGAGCGCATAGAACACGCGATCCGCCGCCCGGGTCGCACAGAACTCGGCATAGCTTTGCGTCACCTGTCCAAACCCAACGGCCACGCCTTCCTCCTGCGCCGCCGCGCCTGCGCCGGAGGCCGCCGGATTCACCGCTCCCGACTCCTTCGGCTCCTCAGCTCCCGCCGTTGCCCCGACCGCCGTCCCCGCCGCCGCCGCCACTGCCAGCTTGCAAAACTCTCTGCGCCGCATTCTTCCCTCCCTGGAAAAGCAAACCGCAGTATAAGCGCGCGCGGCCCGGCGCGGGGTTTACAAAGGCGATCACCTCTGCTCGCGGTGCGGATCGCGTCCACTGGCGGAGCGGAAGTTTCTCGCCCCGGGCATCCGGAATTCACCGGGCCGCCGAAGTCTCCCCGCTCTCTTTCGCGGACTTCTTCCTGCGAAATGCCTCTGGCGTTTTTCCTGTCTTGCGGCGTTGAAGCGGGCCTCGTATCATCGCCTTGTCACCTATGTCAGAGTTGCAGGCAGTCGCTACGCCGAAATTGCGCGAGAAGGGCCGCATCATGTCGGCCTCTGAAATTGAGCGCACTCTGGTTCGCCTCGCCCACCAGATCATCGAGAAGAACAACGGCGCGGAAACGATCGGCCTCGTTGGCATCAAGCGCCGCGGCGTGCCAATCGCCCAGCGCCTCGGCGCGCTGATCTCCGGCATCGAAAAGCATCCCGTCGATACCGGCATCCTCGACATCAGCTTCTATCGCGACGATCTCTCCACGCGCGACGTGCGTCCCGTCGTCGTCCCCGGCTCGCTCGGCTTCGATGTGAACGGCCGCGATGTCATCCTCATCGACGATGTCCTCTACACCGGTCGCACCATCCGCGCCGCCCTCGACGCCCTCTTCGACCACGGCCGCCCGCGCCGCGTGCAACTCCTCATCCTCATCGACCGCGGCCATCGCGAACTGCCCATCGAAGCTACTTTTGTCGGTCGTTCCGTTCCGACCTCGCAGCGCGAAATCATCGAAGTCAAGCTCAAAGAAGTCGACAATGACGAACAGGTGCTCCTTGTCGAACGTGTTTAGGTTTTGAAGGGGCACGGCTTTAGCCATGCCGAGACCGGCTCAATAGAGAAGGGGCTTTAGCCCCTGAGGGAAGAAGGGCAGCAGCGAATTCTGAGGAGATGGCGAACAGGCGAAGCCAATCCGCAACCGCGCAATCCCCCAGCCCTTCCCTTTTCTCCCAGCCCATCCACCCCGGCTCCGCGATCTCCGCTACCGATTTCTCCGTCCTCGAAGTCCGCCGCATTCTTGAATCCGCCGACTTGCTCGAAGCCGAAAATCCATTCCGCCGCGCCGAACGGCTCGCCAAGCGCCGAGTCGCGCTCCTCTTCTATGAGTCGAGCACGCGCACCCGCACCTCCTTTGAACTCGCCGCCAAAGCTCTCGGCGCCGACACCACCCTCGTCAGTTCTCTCTCTTCCAGCATCGAAAAAGGCGAGTCCCTCAAGGACACCGGCATCACCCTTAAGGCCCTCGGCGCGGAATGCATCATCCTCCGCAGCCCCTACTCCGGCGGACCTTACCTTCTTGCCCGCGCCACCGGCCTGCCCGTGCTGAACGCCGGCGATGGTATGGCCGAGCATCCTTCCCAGGCTTTGCTCGACCTGCGCACCATCCTGCAGTTCCTGCAAATCGCCCCGCGCAAAATCGGCGAGAAAGCCCTCCGCGGCGTCACGGTCACGATCTGCGGCGATATTCTCCACTCCCGTGTAGCGCGTTCCAACGCGCTCCTGCTGCCCAGGCTCGGCGCGAACGTCGTCCTCTGCGGTCCCCCCGCGCTCCTTCCCGAAACCGCCGCCTGCATGACCCCCGGCATCGTGATCGAGCGCGACTTCGATGCCGCCCTTCGAGCGTCCACGATCGTCATGATGCTGCGCATCCAGGCCGAACGTCTCTCTGGTCTCCAGATCGACCTCGATGACTACCGCAGCCGCTACCAGGCCAACGCCGACCGCATCGCCGTGCACGCGCCGAAGGCGCTCCTCATGCACCCTGGCCCGATCATTCGCGGCATGGAGATCACCGCCGAAGTTGCCGACGGCCCGCAGTCCGCCATCGCCCAGCAGGTCCACAACGGTGTCGCCGTTCGCATGGCGCTCCTCGTCCGCGCCCTCGGCGAAACAAAGAAAGGCGCGCGCCGATGACCGCAAAGCCCGTCCTCGTCCGCAACGGCCGCCTTATCGACCCCGCCTCAAACACCGATGCTCCGCGCGACCTCCTTCTCCGCAACGGAAAAGTTGCCGACCTCTCAGCCCCTGGCAAAATCAAAGTCCGCGATGCCGACGTCATAGACGCGAAAGGCCTCGTCGTCGCTCCCGGCCTCATCGATATTCACGTTCACCTCCGCGAGCCCGGCCAGGGCTACAAAGAAACCATCGCTACCGGCAGCGATGCCGCGGCAGCCGGCGGATTCACCACTGTCTGCGCGATGCCCAACACCACCCCCATCAACGACTCGCCCGAGATCACGCGCTGGATGCAGTCCCCCGATCGTGGCGCAACGGTCGCTGTCCTCCCCATCGCGGCCGCAACCGTTGGCTCCAGGGGGGAGTTCCTCACCAACTACGCTGCCCTCAAAGACGCCGGCGCCGTCGCGGTCACCGACGACGGCCGTCCCATCCTCGGCGATGACATCATGCTCCAAGCGCTAAGGGCCGCGGCCAGCCAGGCTCTTCCCGTCATTCAGCACGCTGAAGACACGCGCCTCACCGGCGGCTGCTCCATGAACGCCGGAGCGCTGGCTTTTCGTTTGGGCCTGCGTGGCATGCCCGTCGAAGCCGAGTCCTCGCTCGTCGAACGCGACATCAACCTCGTGCGCAAGGTCCCCAACGCGCACCTCCACGTCGCGCACCTCTCGACGAAGAAAGCCCTCGACGCGGTCCGCGCCGCGCGCAAATCCGGCCTCCACGTCACCTGCGAGATTACGCCTCACCACTTCGCGCTCACGGAAGACCGCATCGGCCTCTACGACACCAACGCGAAGATGAACCCGCCCCTGCGCGGGGAGTCCGACCGCGCCGCCATGATCGAAGGCCTCCTCGACGGGACGATTGACGCAATTGCTACCGACCACGCTCCGCACGCCGCGCACGAGAAAGAACAGGAATTCGACTGCGCCCCCAACGGCATCA
>DATJNE010000046.1:0-74461 GCA_035508305.1 Acidobacteriaceae bacterium
GTTTCGCGGAAAGCCACCCGGGGCTCGCCCACGTTGGCTTCCACTTTGTGCTCGCGCTTCATGCGGTCGACGAGAATTTCCAAATGCAGTTCGCCCATCCCGCTGATGATCGTCTGCCCCGACTCCTCGTCGGTCCGCACTTTGAACGTCGGATCCTCTTCGGCCAGCCGCGACAACGCGATGCCCATCTTTTCCTGGTCGCCTTTGGTCTTCGGTTCCACCGCGACCGAAATCACCGGCTCAGGAAAATCAATCGCGCTCAGCGCAATCGCGTGATGCGGATCGCACAGAGTATCGCCGGTCTTGATCTCCTTCAGGCCCACGCAGGCGCAGATATCACCCGCGTAGATCTCGCTGATCTCCTCGCGCTTGTTGGCGTGCATCTTCACCAGGCGCCCCACGCGTTCGGTGCGTCCCGAGCGCGGATTCAGCACCGTGTCGCCAGTCTTCAGCGAGCCGGAGTACAAGCGGATGAAGCCCAGCTTGCCGTACGGATCATTGATCAGCTTGAAAGCCAGCGCCGAAAACGGCGCATCGTCTTTCGCCTCGCGCTTCAGGACGACATCGTGATCCTTCGGATCGATGCCTTCGATCGGCGGAACATCCAGCGGGCTGGGCAGAAAATCCACCACCGCGTCGAGCAGCGTCTGCACGCCCTTGTTCTTGAAAGCCGATCCACACAGCACCGGGAAGACCTTCATCTCGATGGTGGCCCGGCGCAGCGCTGCCTTCAGCTCGTCGGCGGTCGGCGTCTCGCCTTCGAGGAACTTGTGCAGCATCTCGTCATCGTTTTCGGCGACTGTCTCGATCAGCTGCATGCGGAAGGCTTCCGCCTTCTTCTTCAGATCGGCGGGAACTTCCTCGGTCGAATATTCGGCACCCATGGTCTCGTCGTGCCACAGGATCGCCTTCATCTCGATCAGGTCCACGACGCCCTTAAAGTTCGCTTCGGCTCCGATCGGAATCTGCGTCGCCACCGGACGCGCGCCCAGGCGCTTGCGGATGGTCTCGATCACGTGTTCGAAATCCGCGCCCGCCTTATCCATCTTGTTGACGAAGCAAATGCGCGGAACCTTGTACTTGTCGCCCTGCCTCCAGACAGTCTCGGTCTGGGGCTGCACGCCGCTGACGGAGTCGAACAGGGCAACGGCACCGTCGAGCACACGCAGCGAGCGCTCCACCTCCGCGGTGAAATCCACGTGGCCGGGCGTATCGATAATGTTGATCCGGATGGTCTTCCAGGTGCACGTAGTGGCCGCAGAGGTGATCGTGATACCGCGTTCCTGCTCCTGCTCCATGTAGTCCATGGTCGCCGTGCCTTCGTGCACTTCGCCGATCCGGTGCGTGATCCCCGTGTAATAGAGGATGCGCTCGGTCGTCGTCGTCTTCCCGGCGTCGATGTGCGCCATGATTCCGATGTTCCGGCAACGATTCAGCGGTACTGTTCGAGGCACGATACTCTCTCTTTGCTTCTTGCGGACTTCGTCAGTCCGCGGTTAAATCCCGGGTTCGAAACTCTCCGCTCCGAGCCCGCTTACCACCGATAGTGCGCGAACGCCTTGTTGGCTTCGGCCATGCGGTGCACGTCTTCCTTTTTCTTCATGGCGCCGCCCCGTCCATTGGCGGCATCGAGCAATTCGTTTGTGAGCTTGTCAATCATGCCCTTCTCGCCGCGGCCGCGCCCGTAGCTCACCAGCCAGCGAATGGCCAGCGAGGTACGCCGGTCCGGATTCACTTCCACCGGAACCTGGTAGTTGGCGCCGCCCACACGGCGGGTCTTGACCTCGAGCAGCGGCTTGCAGTTCTCGACGGCCTTCTTGAACAGGGTGAGCGCATCGGTGCCGCCGCCCTTCTGCTCCAGGTTCTTCATGGAGGTGTAGAAAATTCCCTGCGCCGTCGACTTCTTCCCCTCGTACATCATCGAGTTGATGAACTTGGTCACCAGCGTGGAGTTGTACACCGGGTCCGCCGCCACTTCCCGCTTCGCGATATGTCCTTTTCTCGGCATGCTTCCTTAGTCCTCAGCCGCCAGCGGCCAGCTGCCAGCTTTTCTGAGCTCTGAGCGCTGAGCTCTGAGCCCTATTTTTTTGCTGCTCCGCCCTTGGCGCGCTTGGCGCCGTACTTGGAGCGGCTCTGATTGCGGTTGGCCACGCCCACGCTGTCCAGCGTGCCGCGCACCACGTGATAGCGCACCCCGGGAAGATCCTTCACACGGCCTCCGCGAATCAGCACGATGGAGTGCTCCTGCAGGTTGTGGCCAATGCCCGGAATATAGGTCGTGACTTCAATTCCATTCGTCAGGCGCACGCGAGCCACCTTCCGCAGCGCGGAATTCGGCTTCTTGGGCGTCTGCGTATACACGCGGGTGCACACTCCGCGGCGCTGCGGCGATCCCTGCAGCGCAGGCGACGCCGTTTTGTAACGGGGCGCCGTCCGTCCTTTTCTCACCAGCTGACTGAATGTCGGCAAAACCGTCTCCTTCGCCCTACCCGTACCGCTCAAACCTGTGCGCGCGCAAATTCGGCCGTTCGTTTGCGATTCGAAATCCGGATTCCGGATTCCATTCGCACGAAAGGGCGATCTGCCTCGCGTCCGCTTCTCACTTCCCTGCTTCAGACGAGAACCACGACGGTGACCGCGCGTGCCATCCGCCCCGCAGGATTGCGGAGCATCCAGGAAACAGCCGATTCCGTTTCGAAGTTCCGGCCCGCATAGCTCGCCAAGGTGACGAGTGTCGCAGGCGCCGAATGCGATCCGAGCGTTCGTGAAACCCTTCCGCCGTTCGACCTGGGGGCAATCACGTCCGCACTGTCCGCTCGCTCTCGCCCCACTTCTCAGACGAGAAAGCGCTGGCCGGACAGCTTCTTGAGAATAGCACAGTTACGCGGAGCGTCAAAATTAACGAGTCGGATGCGGCCAGCGATCGTTCGTTTCGCCGCGCCCCCCTTAGGCGCGACGCACGCCGGCTGGCTCGATAGCCGCCAGTTGCGCTCCTGCCAGGCCGAGCGTCTGGATCACCACCGGCTCCAGCTCCTCGTAATAAAGGACGGCCTCGCGCGCCCGATGGCGATTCAATGCCCACAGGCCCACCGCAATGGCGAACAAAACCCCGACCAGAGCCGCGTATTGCCAGGGATCCCCCAGCACCCGCATTTCCAGATTGGCCAGAGACATCGCGAGGGCAAGGAAAACGAGCACAAATCCCCAGAACAGATACTGCAGGTTCGTCTTCCCGGGCAGATAGGAGCAGGCAAACGGGATCTTCGAGACCCGGATCATGCACAGCTCCGCCTGAATCCACGCGACGGCGGCCAGGACCACCAGATGCTCGGCTACGTGGCCCCAGGGCCGGAACCCCAATCCCAGCAACGCCGCCAGGCCCCAGGCCGGCGCAGCCGAGAGGAGGAGCAACGCCCGCCGCGTCCCGGCAATATATTGTTGCGACGGATTGAGCTGCGTTACGCGCAGCACCCAGTTGGCGTGCAGGGAAACCGGCAGGGCGAAGGTGCTTCTCAGCCCGACCACGGCGAGGCAGAGGATGGCGAAGGTCGGCATCATGTAGGCCTGCGTGACGGGCAGGCGCCACCCGCCAGCGCCCTCCGAGCGCAGGGTGGAGACGGCGATGGCGAAGATGATCGCCCAGTAGAACGCGTCAATCACCCGATGATGGCGGCTGCGCGCCAGTCCCCGTATCGTAAAGCGGACGACGGCCGTCTCGACCTTGCCGCCAGCGCGCACGGTCGGCCACCCGCGCCCGCTGTTCCGGCCCGGCACCAGATCAGGTTCCTCCACAGTTTTCTTCATGGTGCGCAGATAGCACAGGGCCAGCGACAACCCGGCTCCGGCCACCACGATGCCCAGCCCCGTCCACGCCCGGCTGGCAATTTCGTGCAGCTCCGCCGGCATGTGCCCTGCAATCTGCAGTTCGAGCGCCAGAAACCAGTACGACGGCCAAAGATGCAGAGCCCCCCGCGCCGCCGCGCCTTCCAGCCAATCCAACCCGCTCAACCCTGGCTCCAGAAAGTAGCCCGCCACGAACCATGCAAATGCCCCCAGCTGCAGCACGGCCGAGATCCGCAGAAACATCTTCCTCGGCAAAACCAGCGCCGTTAGCCCCTGCACCGCCAGAACGGCTCCGTACACGAACACGCACGACGCGGCCATCCCGAGCCAGTAGCCCGCGAAGACCCGCCACGAGCCGGCGATCAGCGGCAGCACGATCCCCATCCCGCTCGCCAATGACAGCAGCGCGACTCCGACCACCGCCGCACACGCTGCCACCTTCGCCGCCAGAATCGTCCCCGGCCGCACCGGCAGCGGCCCCAAAACCATCGCATCACGCCGATCCGGAAAGATCGTGTCCCAGCTCACCACCGCGATCAGCCCGACGACGAGCATCATCATCGACACCAGACCATGCGCCACCTGTAACAACGCTGTGATCATGGCATCGCCGACCATGCCCGGCTTTCCCGCCTCGAAGAACAGAAACCCAATCGTCCGCAACACGTCGATCAGAATCAACACCCCCGCAAATTGCCCGAGGAAGCGCGGGACATCGGCGTGTACCGACAGCGCTTCCAGATCGACCACTCGGAGCAGAAACTGCCGGCAGAGGACGCGAAACTCCCGCGGCAACTTTCCGAGCAGCTTGCGCAGGATCTCACGCACGGATCACGTCCACGATCTCGCGAGCGATCGCATCCGTATCCTGTTCCACGGCGAGCTGCGAGAAGATCGCCTCGAGCGATTGCAACTCCATCAGCGAGCGCAGATTCGCGATGGAGTCGTCGGCGACGATCTTCCCTTTGTGCAGGATCACCACCCGCTGACTCACCCGCTCCACCGTGTCCAGCTCATGGGAGCTGAACAGTACCACCTTGCCCCTGGCGGCCAGCTGCTGGATCAGGCTGCGCAGCATCAGAGCCGATCCGACATCCAGTCCGGAGAAAGGCTCATCGAGCAGCACCAGCTCGGGATTGTGCAGCAGGGCCGCGGCGATCAGAACCTTCTGCCGCATCCCCTTGGAGTAGCCGCCGATCGAGGCATGCCGGTCGTCGTGCAGCGAGAGCAACCGCAGCAATTCTTCGATCTGCTCAAGCGAGCGCCGCTCGGGCAGGGCGCGCAGCTCGGCGACCATCGTCAGATACTCCAAGCCCGACAAATGGGTGTAGAGGTACGGTTCTTCGGGAACGTAGCCCATGCGGCGTTTGTAGGCGATCAGATCCTCTTCGATGGGGCAGCCATCGAAGGAGATCTCACCGCCCGAGCGCTCGAGGAGCCCCGTGATCATCTTCATGGTGGTGGACTTGCCCGAGCCATTGGGCCCCAGGTACCCGGTTACCTCGCCTGGCCGCGCCGCGAAGCTGACGTGATCGACCGCGGGAATCCCCGCAAACAATTTTGAGACTCGTCGCAACTCCAGCACAGGCGCACCTCCGATGGGAAAAGCGGCACCATTCTATGCTATGTAGTATACTTCTGTCGAGGATGTCTGACGTGGTTTGATCTGTCCTGGGAAACTCCTGAGCAGAGTTCCGCGGCTGGCACCCTGGCCCAGACGCCTGAACGCACATCGTCTCCGGTGGAAGAAAAACTGTATCCATTAGATGATTACACTAATCCCATAAAAACCAGGAGGCACGAGCCTATGCCCATCGCACGAATCTTCCAGATCCACCTCGTCCTCGGCTACGTCGTCACTCTGCTCTGGTTCGGCGCCTGGGCTTTGCCCGGTCTCCGCGCCATGACTCGTCTTCAGGCGCAGCGCGCCATCGCCACACTCCACAGCTTCCGGTTCTTCGGGCTGGTTTTCCTCATTCCCGGGGTGGTCGGCCCACATCTGCCTGCCAGCTTCGCAGGCTTCGCTGCGTGGGGAGACTTCGCCACCGGTCTGTTTGCGATCCTCGCACTTGTCAGCTTCAGGATTCGCCCGCTTTTCTGGTCCTTCGTCGTCGTCTTCAATCTCGTGGGCGCCGCCGACATCCTGGTCGACTACTATCACGCCACCCGCGCGGGGCTTCCCGTCATCGCGGGCCAGCTCGGCGCCGCGTATATCATCCCCATCCTTTACGTTCCCCTGCTCATGATCACGCATGTCGTCGCTCTCTACTGGCTGACGCGGCCCAGGCCGGAGGCGCCAGCGGTTCCCGGCACGGTGACCGCATCCTGAAACCGCTCCACACCCAAAATCAAACGGCTTCTCCGGAGGGGACTGCGATGACGGAAATCACCACCCGCGTGCGCGATCACTACAGCGCCAATGACCTCACCCGCAGGATCAAAGAAGCGCTCGCCGGCGTGACCGCCGAAGATCAACCTCTGACCGTGGCTCAGCTCGCACCTCTCGACCAGTTCCATCTGCGCGGCATTCTCGCCACAGCCGAACTGGCTAACGCTGCCGGGATCGCGCCTTCCACGCGTGTGCTCGATATCGGTTGCGGCATCGGCGGTCCGGCGCGTTATCTCGCCGCAACCTTCCGCTGCAGCGTCACTGGCATCGACCTGAGCCCAGGCTTCATCGACGCAGCCACATATCTCACCACACGCTGCGGACTCGCGGACCGCGTCGCCTTCCACGTCGGCGACGCTTTGCACCTGCCTTTCGACGACGGCCCCTTCGATGCCGTTTTTCTGCAGCACGTCGCCATGAACATCGCCGATCGCGCCGCTCTCTACGCAGAAGTTCTCCGAGTCCTCGCGCCCGGCGGACGGTTCGTGACCTACGACATCGTTCTCCGTGATGGCGAGGTTCACTATCCAACTCCCTGGGCCCGTGACGCGTCCACCAGCTTCCTCTTCAGCGCGGCCGACACCCGTGCGGCCCTGGAACGCGCCGGCTTCACCGCGACGCTGTGGCGCGACGATACCCAGCTCGTCTTCGACTGGTTCAGCGCAGCCGCCGGCTCGGGCCAGGGCCCTCTCAGTCTGGGGACCGTGATTGGTTCGGACTTCCAGATCTCGACCGCCAACCTCGCGCGCAATCTCCGTGAGAACCGCCTTGGAGTCCTGTCCGCCGTTCTGACTCGAGGCTAGCCGGAGCCGGGCAACAGGAGCGCAGTGCCTCGCGAGGAACTCATGCGATCCGCCGTTCATGCCATGCGGCCTGGGTGTACCCACCGTGACCGGGCGGCTCCTCCCCGGTAACACCTCGCAGATAGCGGATGCCATTACCAGAAATGATCCAAAGAGAGCCACAACAGCAGCATCTTCGGCTGCATCATGGTCATCGGACTCCCATATCGCGATGACGCAGCGCATTCTGTACCGCTACCCGTTCGATGAGGAAGGCCGCGAGATCCTGACGCTGGTCGAATCCATTGCGGCGATGCAGGAACTGGAGCGGCAAATCAACCGGCTCTGCGGGTGCGAATGGCGGTGGTGCGATCTTCAGCTCAGCATCGTCGAACGCCATCCCACGTATCTGATTTACGAGATCCATCATCATCGGAGATACGCCGGCCAGGCGATCGTCATGCCCTACGCTTCCGCGAAAGACGGGCCGGGATCGGCCTTCACCGATCACGTTCTTTACCTCAAGATTTGTGCCCGTATGGAAGCCAAAGCGATGCAGTGAACCCAGCCTGCAGTCAGGCAGAGCGGGCCGCATAGGTCAGTTCGACAAAGCCGTTCCTGTACGCGACCGCGTTCTTCAAATGCCACCTTTGCTCCGTCCGCGAGCCACCGAAGAACGCCAGCCCGTCGCCTAGCAGAACGGGGGCGATCGTCAGGCGGATTTCGTCCACCAGACCCAGTTCAAGAAACCGCCGGCCGACCATCGCCCCGCCCACGACCCAGATATTGCGATAACGCGGCGCCAGCTTCTCCTCCACCAGCTTCTTCGGGTCGCCGGACCAGAACTCGACGGCGTTCCGGGTCGACGCCAGGTTTCTCCCTGTCAGCACGATGACCGGCGTGTCGCCGTACGGCCAGCCCAGTTCCAGAGCGTGCTCATATGTGCGCGAACCCATCACATAGCAATCGATAGCCTGCACGAAGGCCGCGGCTTCCTCCTCTGAGACGGAGACGCCGGCTTCGTACACGCTTCCGCCTTCCAGCCAGCCGACGCTGTTGTCTTTCCTGGCGATGAATCCATCGAGGCTGGCCACCATGTGCAGGGTCAGTCGCGATCCGGTCGTCCTTGCTTCCCCTGGCATGGTTCCTCCCCGCTTCGGGCTGGCACGTCGGCCTTGCCTGTCTACTATCGCGTCCGAGTTCCGTCGGCGCAACGTAAAGCCGACTTGACACTCGCCTCGATCTCTGGCAGTCTCATGTCAAGCCGACTTTCCATGCGGCTCGAAAACGCGCTTCCCTATGGACTCCGCCGTTCTCAATCGCGTCCGCGAACTCCGCCAGGCTCGAAACTGGACCCAGGAGTATCTTGCCGATGCTGCGGGCGTCTCCCGGCAAAGCATCAACGCCATCGAACGCCAACGTTACATCCCGTCCCTACCCCTTGCCCTGACGCTGGCTCAGCTTTTCACTGTACCCGTCGAGCAGCTCTTCACCCTCAGCCTGTCCCGCGAAGATGAGCCCAGCCCACCCTCCCTGGAGAACCCGCAATGAAACTGCCCCTGATCGGCACCATTCCCAACCGCGTTCTGGACGAGCGCTTCCTCGACCACCGCCGCCGCTCGTCCACTTTCGCGATGATGGCGGGGGCGCTGCTGTCGGGAGGCTTCCTGGAATATCACCTCCTGCTCAGCACCGCATCGACTGGGACCTCGCGATCGTTCTGGGCGGCATGGTCATCGCGAAGTTCACCGCCTTCACCTGGTTTCGCCTCCGCGACTAAAACGCAAACCGATTTACCCTGAGGAATCCGCTATGTGCCTTTTCGACCAGAACCCAGCCGTCCGCCGCCGCTCCGGCGGATTCATTGCGGTCAGCATGTCGTGCCTCGTTGTCGCGATGCTTTTCCCGAATCTCGGCCTGAGCCGGGCGGCCCATCCCGATCTTCGCGATTTCCTCCAGGGAATGTTTTACGGTCTCTCCTTCGGGTTCAGCATCGGGGCGATCATCATCGCCCGCCGCGGCCGTTTCGGACAAGCGTAAGCCGAGGCTGGTTCGTATCCGCTGCCGGCTCTCCGCTATCCGCTATACTTTGGCTCCATGTTCGATCGCCGCGCGTTTCTCACCCTAACGGGCCGCTTCGGCCTCGCGTCCACGCTCTTCCCCGGCATCCTCTATACTCTGGCAACGCAAGCGGTTCCTGCCGCAGCGCAGAATCCCGACCAGAGTTCGGCCGAGCCCGAGTTGCCGAAAATCACGCCGGAGATGATCGACCAGGCCGCGGCGCTGGCCGGCATCACTATCCCAGCAGAGGACCAGGCCGCCATGCTCGACGGCCTCAATGAAGACCGGCACGGCTACGAAGAGATCCGCAAGCTGGATCTGCCCAACTCTGTCGCCCCCGCATTCGTCTTCGATCCGCTGCCGCCGGGGGCCACCGTCAACACCCAGCGCGAAAAACCTGTGTACTCCAAAGCGCCTGCGGGCCTTACCGTCCCTTCCAGTCTAGAAGACCTCGCCTTCGCGCCGGCGATGACCCTCGGCGACCTCGTCCGTCGCCGCAAAGTCTCCTCCGTCGACCTCACGCAGATGTACATCGCGCGGCTGAGGCGCTACGATCCAGTGCTCCACTTCACCATCACGCTCACTGAAGACCGCGCTCTGGCGCACGCTCGCGAAGCGGACGCCGACCTGGCAAAGGGCAAATACCGTGGTCCGCTCCATGGGCTCCCGTGGGGCGCAAAGGATCTGCTTGCCGTGAAGGGGTATCCGACGACCTGGGGCGCGGGGGGCTTCGAGCACCAGGCTTTCGATGAAGACGCAACCGTTGTCCAGCGCCTCGACGCGGCAGGAGCCGTTCTGATCGCCAAGCTCACCCTCGGCGCTCTGGCCATGGGCGACTGGTGGTTCGGAGGACGCACGCGCAATCCCTGGAATCCGAAACAGGGCTCGAGCGGCTCGTCGGCTGGTCCGGCCTCGGCCACGTCCGCCGGGTGCGTGGCCTTCTCGATCGGCTCGGAAACCCTTGGCTCCATCTCCTCACCTTCCACGCGCTGCGGGGTTACGGGTCTGCGTCCAACGTTCGGTTTCGTTCCGCGCACGGGGGCCATGGCTCTTTCCTGGACGCAGGACAAACTCGGCCCGATCTGCCGCGCGGTCGAAGACTGCGCCGCTGTCCTCGATGCTATTTACGGTCCCGACGGCCAGGATCTTTCCGTCCGCGATGCGGCCTTCAACTGGAACGCGGACCTCGACTGGAAGTCGCTGCGCATCGGCTATATCAAGGCCAGCTTCGATCCCGACCAGGCGCCGCCGCCGCGGCCGGCTCCTCCGGCAAGCGAAAGCCCGGAGGAGAAGCAGCGCCGCGAGCACCGTGCCGCCCAGATGGCCGCCTACCGCGCCCGGCGCGAATACGACCGCAAATACGATCTGGCCGCTCTCGACAAGCTCAAAGCCATGGGTGTCGATCTGATCCCGCTCGAACTGCCGAAGCTCCCCTACGGTCCGATGGTCACGGGTCTGAACGCCGAAGCCGCCGCCGCCTTCGATGAACTCACGCGCACCGGCCGCGACAGGCTCCTCACCCACCAAACGCCCGACGACTGGCCCAATATCTTCCGCGTCGCCCGCTTCATCCCCGCCGTCGAGTACATCCAGCTCAACCGCGCTCGCTCGCTCGCCATCCGCGAAGTGTCAAAGGCCTTCGCTCAGGCCGACGTCATCGTCGCTTCGACCAACTCCGAGCAGCTCACCGTTACCAATCTCACCGGCCACCCGGCCTGCATTGTGCCCAACGGTCTGCGCGGCAACGATGCGCCCGCGCCGCCCGCCACGGACAATGGCGAAGACGACCAGATCGGCGGTCCCGGCACACCGGTCAGCATCACCTTTCTCGCGGGGCACTATCAGGACGCGAAGCTCTGCGCCGTCGCCCGCGCCTATCAGCAGGCGACCGGGTTCGAGAAGCTCCACTCGAAGCTGCCAGGATAGCGCATCGGCAGCGCCTTCACCGCACCAGCAATTCCTCGAGGGCTCTGGCTTTTCCCAGGGCCCGCGCATAACTGGAACGCGCGCACGCGACGCGCGTCCCGGCCTGGCCCAGGGTCCCCTCAAATCCGGCCGAGTCCCGCAGTGAAGCAAACCACGGGTCGCTGCGCAGCGTCTCCGGCGGGCAGACAAATCCCGCCCGAGCCGCGCTCTCAAGGATCTCCCCGGTACGCTCCGGCATCGTGAGGAATGCGTAGTGGCGCGCGAAGTAAAAGAGGACTTCGGGTTCGCGCGTCGTGTCAGCGGACTCCATCCACCGCACCGATTCCTCGCGATCTCCCTCCAGGGCCGCCATAAGTGAACGCAGCAGAGCCGCCATCAGCGTCGACAGCGCCATTCTGTCCAGCCGCTGCCGCAGCAGGCTCACCGCGCGCTCGCGCAGCCCCAGCGCTGCCCACGCGGCAGCGTCCAGATAATAGGCAGACCGTCCGGTGTACGCCTCAACCGCAGATGCAAAATCGCCGGCAAGAAATAAGGTGTGCGCCACGCTCGTCGCCGTTGCCGGATCCAGCGCAACCGCGCATCGATGCGCCTCCATCGACTCCGCCAGCAGGCCTT
This sequence comes from Acidobacteriaceae bacterium, assembly GCA_035508305.1. Classification (GTDB taxonomy): domain Bacteria; phylum Acidobacteriota; class Terriglobia; order Terriglobales; family Acidobacteriaceae; genus Palsa-343. The sequence continues at coordinate 11,617 of DATJNE010000046.1, forward strand.
CGAAGCGCAGCGCCTGCACCAGGCCGGCAAACATTTCTGGCTCCCGCGCCGGACCCGACAGCCTTGCCAGCAGCCGGCTCACCGCGTCCCTCGCGCTGCCGGTATCCACCTGCAGATTCGTGTAAAACTGGTGCGCCTCGGCCAAATCCGGCGCCAGCGCAAAGGCCCTCCCCAGCGCGGCGCTGGCGAGCTCTGCGTTCACGGAGGTGTGCTGTCCGAACTTGTCCAGAAACCAGCAGCAGCGTCCCAGCCAGGCCCATCCGGCGGCAAATGCCGGATCTTCGGCGAGGCAGAACCACAACAGCTCCCGCGCCGCCTGCATCTTCTCAAGCGAGCGCTCTTCGATCAGATCCCGCGCCAGCAAGAATCTCTCGTACACCGGGCGCGGGACGCCGGGCTGTCCAACCATCGGCAGTTCCAGTCGGTAGCCGTATTTCGAGATAGTGCGAACCGCGTCCCGCCCCAGCAGCTTGCGGAGCGCGACGATGGTGTTGGTCAGATTCGCATCGCTGACATGAACATCCGGCCACAAGCGCGCCATCAGTTCCTGCTTGCTCACCAGATGCTGCGCCCGTTCCACCAGCAAAAGCAGCGCGTCCAACACCTTCGGCTGGACCGCAACCGGGAGGCCGTCGCGCTGCAGCAGCCTTTCCCCGGGATACAGCTCAAACGCGCCGAATCGCCAGGCTTTCTCCGCCGCGCTTTGATTTTCCTTTGAAAAACCCGGTGCCATTCCTGCGCCGACTGCCCTCAGTTCCAGCCTACACTCCAGCCATGATGGAACATCGGTCCGCCTTGCCCAGCTCCTCCTTCGCAACCCGCCTCTGGTCGGCGCTGCTGTACGTCTCCCCCACTCTGCTGTTGCCGGCCATCATTCTGCCCGGTCTGCTGCCGCAGCGCGCGCAATGCCAGATCGCACATCCCATCCCGGCGCCGCCCCTGCGCGACGGCCGTCACGACTTCGACTTCAACCTCGGCACCTGGCATACGCACATTCGCCGCGTGCTCAATCCCCTCGACGGCAGCGGGAACACCATCGAGCTCAATGGCACCGTCACGGTCAGCAGAATCTGGGACGGCGCCGAGATCGAGCAGATTGAAGCCGACGGCTCTCGCGGCCACTGGGAAGGGCTGAGCCTCTTTCTGTATAACCCGCAGTCCCGGCAGTGGAACCAGTACTTCATCAACAGCAAAATCGCCGACCTCGGCTCTCCACTCACGGGCGAGTTCCGCGACGGTCGCGCCGACCTCTACTCCTCGGACACCTTCAACGGCAAATCCATCCTGGTCCGCGGCGTCTGGTCGCAGATTCTCCCCGATTCTCATCGCTACGAGGAGGACTTTTCCCAGGATGGCGGGCAGAACTGGCGTCTCTCGTTCGTCGCAGATCTCCGGCGCGAGAATCCGGCCACGCCCACCGCGGTTGCTCCTCCTCTCGACCCGGCACTCACCGGCCAGCACGACTTCGACTTCGATTCCGGAACGTGGAAGACGCGGACGACGCGCATGCCCCATCCTCTCACCGGTTCCACCGCCTGGGTCGATCTTGAGGGGGCGACGGTCGTGCACAAAGTCTGGAACGGGCGCGCCAATCTCGCGGAATATACAGCCAGGGGTCCGTCAGGAACCATCCAACTGCTCGCTCTGCGCTGGTTCAATCCCAACAACGGCGAGTGGAACCTGGACTTCGCAAACCCCAACACAGGCACCCTGGGCGTGCCCGGCGTCGGCGTTTTCAAAAACGGCCGTACCGATTTCTACGACTACGAACCCATCAACGGTCGTTCCACGCTCGTACGCTTTTCCATCTGGGGCAGCGCGCCCGGTCACGCACAGTCCGAGCAGGCCTTCTCGCCCGACGGCGGGAAAACATGGGAGGTGAACTGGATCAACCACTACAGCCGCCAGCCCAACCAGATGGCCCAACGCTGAACACGGCCGAGAACGCCCCGGAAGGCTTGAGCCTCGACTCCAACAGGGTGGCGTGTGCAGCGCCACCCGCCGGTTGCCGGGTGACCGCTCGGTCGCACGGACCCCTCCGCGGAGGCAGGCTCGAATCGATTCCCCGGCGCCGCCGTGTTAACCTTAGTGCTGTCCGCGGGTCCTCTCCGGGTTGCCTTTCGGGCGCATAACTCAGCGGTAGAGTGCCACCTTCACACGGTGGAAGTCGTAGGTTCGAATCCTGCTGCGCCCACCAGATCCCAAAGAACTTAGGCTTCCTCAGGGCGCCGAAAACCAACTGGCGCTGACTCAGGGAAACGGACCGGTCGCTCTTGCCCTCGTGGCTCGGTTGATTGCTGGTGGATGTTCCCGTGTCTACAGCTGGAGACGGAGGCTCAAAGGGACGGTCCGGTACCTGTGGTCGGGCAAAACCGGAGCGTTGTGCACAGCGCAACCGCTCCCCGCTCCCCAAATCTGCTTCCGGAAGCGTGGCTTACGCCGACTGCCGCTCGTCGATTCGCAGCAGCAGTTCCAGGTCCGATTCGTGCGCCAGCTTCTTCGCCGGCGTGTGATTCCCATCCAGCTGGATCACGTACATGTCCTGGAACGACGCGAGCTTTCTGGCGACCACGCCGCTCGTCTCCTCGCACTTCACACGTACCTGCTGCCCCACGAAGAATGCCATGTGCCCCATCTTGCCCCTGTTTGTCTGCGCAGACAATGGCTCTCTGGGGACAGCAGTCATCCCTCCGGCGGGTCGGCGTGTGCCATTACCACCCTGCCCCCGAAGTTCAGTTACCACCGTCCTATTCCTGTCCGCGAGGTAACCACAGGACTCTTCGTGCCGGGAGCGACGGCCTGTGCGGTCCATCACATCGCCGGTTCCGCCCCTGGCTCAACAATCATCGGTGACCTACACTCTCGAAGTGCCTGCCGCCAAACCCCCTCTCCTGCCGATCACCGCAATCGCCCGCAAGCTCAACCTGCGTGAGGACGATTACGACCAGCTCGGCCCCTGGTTCGCCAAGCTCCACCTCGACCTGCTGCGCGACCCCGCGCGCCCGCCCCGTGGCAGGCTCATCCTCGTTACCGCGACGACCCCCACCACTTCCGGTGAAGGCAAGACGGTCACCTCCATCGGTCTCGTCCAGGGCCTCGAGCGCATCGGCAAACGTGCCATCATCACCTCGCGCGAACCCTCGCTCGGCCCGGTCTTTGGGATGAAGGGCGGCGCCGCCGGCGGCGGCCTCTCGCAGATCGAGCCCAGTCAGAAGGTCAACCTGCATTTCACCGGCGATTTTCACGCGATCACCGCGGCGCATAACCTGCTGGCCGCTCTCATCGACGCTCATCTCTTCCACGGCAACGACCTGAACCTTGATCCCGCCGCGATCTCCTGGCCGCGCGCCATGGATATGAACGACCGCGCCCTGCGCCGCATTGCGATCGAGATCGATGGCAGGCGCGACGGCGCGAATCGGCGCACCGGCTTCGTCATCACCGCCGCCTCAGAGATCATGGCCATCCTCGCCCTGGCCAGAGACCGCGCTGATCTGCGCCGCCGCCTTTCGGCCATCGTGATTGGCGCCACGCGCAAGGGCAAGCCAGTCACGGCCAACGATCTGCACGCCACCGGCGCCATGATGGCTCTGCTGGCCGACGCGATCGAGCCAAATCTGGTCCAGACCACCGAAGGCACGCCGGCGCTCGTCCACGCGGGGCCCTTCGGCAACATTGCGCACGGCACCTCGAGCATCATCGCCCAGCAAGTCGGCCTGCGCCTGGCCGACTACGTCGTCAACGAGTGCGGCTTTGCCGCCGACCTTGGCGCGGAGAAGTATCTCGATATCGTCATGGGCGTCTCCGGCATAAGCCCAGCGGCCGCTATCCTCGTCACCACCGTGCAGAGCCTGCGCAACCAGGGCGAAGGCGACCTCGAGAAAGGTTTCCCCAACCTCGCCCGGCATGCTGAGAATCTGCGGCGCTTTGGGGTCCCGACTCTGGTTGCGATTAACCGCTTTCCCCACGACGCGTCGGAGGAGCTCGCCCAGCTGCGTGGGTTCTGTGACACGCTTGGCGTTCCGACGGCTCTGACCGAACCCTTCACCAGGGGTGGCGCCGGATCGGAAGCGTTGGCCCGGGCCGTGGTCGACCTGATGGATCGCCATCCCCGCGCCAGCGTGCACGCCATCTACGATCTCTCCGACTCCTGCGAAGAGAAGCTGAACAAGGTCGCCACGCAGATCTATGGAGCCGACGGCGTAACCCTCAGCGACACCGCCCGGGCAAAGCTCCAGCGGTTTGCCGGCTGGGGCTACGACGGTTTGCCCGTTTGCGTGGCGAAAACGCAATACTCCTTCACCGACAATCCGAAGCTCCTCGGCGCGCCCACCGGATGGACTCTGAGTATCAACGATGTCTCCCTCGCTGCCGGCGCCGGATTTCTGGTCGCGATTGCCGGCAATATGATGCTGATGCCCGGCCTGCCCAGGGTCTCCCGCGCCGAAGAGATCGATGTGGATGACGATGGGGAGATTTTGGGAGTCTGAAGGAGCGCAGCTCCGGGGAACATGGCAAATTCCGCATCGCTTGCAGTTTGGCTGCCGGCCGATTCGCCGCGTCAGCGCGTGAGCGAAGCGAAAACGCCAGCCACCAGCTCCGATACCTGTTTGCGCACCGCGGCATCGTGCGGCGAGCGTGCAACTTCGGCCGAGGCTTCGTGCAGCAGCGCCAGCAGGGTCCGTGCGATCAATTCGATCGGATACGGTTGAACCACCTTCGCCGCTACCAGCGCGGTTAACGCCTGGCGCAAAGCGCCGTAAGCGTAGCGCAGTTCGATCTCTCGCCAGGCATCGGGCCCGATCACCTGAGGCGCCTCAATAAACGTGATCCGTTGCACGTCCGGCAAGGCGCACCGGTCAATGAGCTTTTCGAATCCTGCCTGAATACGCACCCAGGGATTTGCCCCTTCCACAACGGCGGCAGCCTGGAGAATATCCATCTCCAGTTGCTCGGCGACCGCCTGGAAAAGGGCGCGCTTTCCGGAAAAGTGATGATAGATGGCGCCGGTGGTCACACGCGCGTCGGCGGCGATCCTGCCGATCTCGGCCCCGGAGTATCCCTTTCGCGTGAAGTGCTTCCGCGCCGCCGCGATAATGGCGACACGCGTCGCCTCTGTGCTTTCTTCTCTCCGCGATTTGATGGGAGAACGACGCGAAACCATAATCCGGGATTGCTTCGCTCCTTATCGTAAACCCACCTTCCAGGGGGCTTACCCTGGGTTGTCCACCCCACGACCAGGGGTCCGCGAAAGTCGGCATTTGACATATTGAGATTATGTTAGATATCTTGCTTATGTCTCTTGCCGGGATAGCTCGCGCGAGAGGTGACTACGGCGCGTGGAGGATGATGCAGATATGAAGCGAATCACGAGTGCTCTCAAAGTCGTTCTGCTGGCTCTGGTAGCGGCTCTGCCGGCTTTCGCAGTGACCGACCCGGCGACCGATCAACAAACCGTTGCCGACCTCGATACCCGGTACCAGGCTGCGGTGAAGAACAACGATGCCGCAACCATGGGCCGGATTCTGGCCGACAATTTTGTAGTGGTCCTGGGTAACGGACAGACTTTTACCCGAGATGACCTTCTCAACAAGGCGCGGACCAGGGAAATTCAATATGAGCATCAGGAGGACACCGATAAAACCGTGCGCGTCTGGGGCAACACCGCGGTGATGACCGCAAAACTGTGGCTCAAGGGCGTCGATCAGGGAAAGCCGTTCGACTGGCACGTCTGGATCAGCGATACCTATGTGCGCACTCCCTCCGGGTGGCGATACTTTGTCGGCCAGGCGTCGCTGCCCCTGCCGGCGAAACCTGCCCAGTAGGTGAAGGTCCCCGACCCTGGGCCGATCGTCACCCAATCGCATCGAGGACGCGCGCATGAGACCCAACTGGATATCGGGATTTCTGATCCTCTGTGCAGTTTTCTTCGCATTCACCGGCGGGAGCAGCCTTGGTGCTCCCGCTCGATTCGCAGGCCGTCTCGGGTACGGTCTGGTGGCGCGGGACGGATTTAACGAGATCCGAGCCCAGTACGGGGGTTTCTTCCTTGCCCTGTGTGCCGCGAACCTGCTCGCCATCTTTCGCATCGTTCCTCTCAACGCCGCGCTCCTGGTGAATGCAACCGTGTTCGGCGGCCTCCTTGCGGGGCGACTCATGAGCCTCGGGCTCGACCGAGGTTTCGGAGCTTATGGCCCGGTGATTCGTGCTTTGTATTGCATCGACGGTCTGGGGTTCATTCTTTCGCTCGCCGGGCTTTGCAGCGAACGCCTGATCGTTCATCCGTGACGAGCACAAAAGGCCCCAGGCCGGTTCAAGCTGCTCCCCAACCGCCCGCTGCATCTCTGGAAATGTGATCCGCAAACTCAAATCCGGCGAGTACCGCCTTTACTCGCACAAAAAGAATCCATCGACAGGCAAGCGCCGCAACCTCGGCACTTTTTCATCGCGCGAAAAAGCCGAAGAGCACGAGCGCGCGGTCCAGTACTTCAAGCGGCACTGACCATGGCCATCAAAAAACACGACTTAGCCAGCAAAGAGTCTGCTTCTGTAAAAAGGCGGCGCACCGCAAAGAAGGCTTCCGCACCAGGCGGCTCGAACCGGCTCTGGGTCCGCAACGTCACCACTGACTCGACCCATCCGCCCAGGGACCTCTTTACCAAATCCGCGCCTGTTGTCGCGCGCTCGCTCGCGTCGAGGAAAGTCTCCCCAAAAGGCCCCGCCTCCGGCATGCGCATGCTGACCTATTTCATCAACCGCGCCGGCAAAGGTCTCAGCGCCGCGCGCCGCCGTGAACTGGAACGGGCCAAAACGTTGCTGCACGAACACATTGAGAAGCAGAAGCAGCAGGCCAGAAAGACAGCAGCCTGATCGATACAGCCTAGGGGTGGTCCGGCCGCCTCACGGATTGCTGCCCCGCGATCCGCTGTCTTTTCTTCTCCCCGATCCGGAACACCGCCGCGCCGCCACCTACCAGCACCAGCGTGAGCACCAGCACCTTTGCCACCGCCAGCGCCTTATGCGGCTCTTCCTCCGGCGGAAATCCCGCCAGCACGATCGTCGCGGCCGTGGATACAAATCCCACTGCCGCCAGCGCGAGGGCCACCGGCCGTCCACCGGGAACCCGCATGACCCCGCCGCCTGCAGGCCGGCTCTGCACCGTTGCCATCGCCGCAAACACCACCAGAAACGGCAGGAAGGTCGTGATGATCGTCATGCTCACCATCGCGTCATAAGCGCCGCGCACCGTCGTCCCTGCCTGTCCGAGCGCCGCCATCGCCATCCCCGCCAGCCCGTACACTCCGATCGCCACCCACGGCGTGCGAAACCTCGAATGCACGCGCCCGAATACCGGCGGCAGATACAAATCCAGCCCCGCGACGAATGGCAGGCGCGACGTCGACGACAGATACGCCGCTGCTCCGCCGACTGCACCGAGCGCCAGCAGTCCGGCCATCGCCACCGTCAGCCACGACCATCCAAAGCGCCCGCAGAGCGTCGCCACTCCCTGCATCAGCCCGTCCACGCCTGACACCTGTGCCGACGGCACCGCCACCAGCAGCGCCGCTGTGCCCAGCCCATAGGCCAGGGCCAGCACCACCCCCGCCACCAGCAGCGCGCGCGGAATCGTCCGCCGCGGATTCTCGATCTCCTCCCCCATGAATGATCCCGTCTCACACCCGGAAAAAGCCATGAAGATCGTCGACCAGAACACCGCGTCCCTGATCGACCAGTGCGGCGTCATCGCCGAGGCCGTAAACCGGTTTGCCACGCCGAAGCGCTCCGCCGCCACCGCCGCCAGGCCCATCAGGATCACGATCGGCAGCCAGGTACCGGTCGCGCCAACGTTGTTCAGCCACTTGCCCGCGTCCAGACCCACGATATTCACCACCGTGATCACCGCGAGCCAAACCACCGCGAAGGTCATGAAGAACCCCGGGCTTGCCGACAGCGCTCGTCCTCGCTCCCCCGCGGCAAACAGCGCCACTCCCGCACCGAAGTACAGAATCGAGGCGAAGTATGGCAGGTTCGACATCCAGTACGTCCACGCGCTGAGAAACCCGGCAAACTCGCCGAACTCCTCGCGCGCCCAGACGTACAGCCCCCCCTCCTGCGGGTACCGTGAGGACAGTTCCATCACGCTCCCGGCGAGCGGCACGAAGAACCCCAGCAGCGCGCAGCACCACACCACCAGCGAAGAGGGTCCGGCCGCCGCCGCTGTCGCCACCCAGCGCACGCTCAGCGTAGTCGCAAGATACAGCAGGGCCACATCCCGCAGCCGCAGCGCGCGCTTCAGGGTCGGCGCAGTCGGCGCGCGCACCGGGGTATCGATCCCCACCCGCGCCGTGTCAGCCACGTCTCTCGCAGTCCTTCAGCACCGCCATCGCTGCGTTGCGCCCGTTCACGCCGATCACGCTGCCCCCCGGATGCGTGCATGCGCCGCACAGGTACAAGCCCTCCATCGGCGTCCGCGAAGTCAGGCGCTTCGACCACATGTAAGGAGGCAGGCACTCGCCCTGGAAGATATGCCCACCCGTCAGCCCCACCTTTTCTTCAATGTCCGGAGGCCCCAGCACCTGTGCCTCCGCCACTGCGGTTTCCAGGTTCGAGCAGAACCGCCCCAGGGACCTCATCGCCAGTTGCTTTACCTCATCGCGCCGGGAATTCCAGCTGCCCTTTGCAAACGTGTACGGGACATACTGCGCGAAGACGCTCATGGTGTGCATCCCCTCCGGCACAACGCTGCGATCGTGCACGCTCTGGAAGTACAATTCGCACCAGAGCGCCTGGCCAAGGTCACCGCGCTTCGCCGCCGCAAAACCGTCCATCCATTCTTCCCTGGTCAGGGGCGCATTGATCTGTCCGTAGTGGTGTGCCTGATTTGTGCCTGGTCTTGCGACAAAATCGGGCAGCTCGCGCAGCAGCACGTTCAGCTTCACCGTGCAGCCTTCGATGGGCACTCCCTCGACCTTCGCCTTCCACGCCGCATCCGCTGCATCCCCCAGCAGCCGCAGCGTCACGCGCGGATCGGCGTTCGACACCACCACTTTCGTCCCGATCCGTTCCCCGCCCTCCAGAAGGACGCCTTCTCCAGGCACAATCCGGGCAACAGCAATGCCCGTCGCCACCGTCGCTCCTGCCTCGCGCGCAGCATCGCAGAAAAAGAACGACACCATCCCCATGCCGCCCTTCACATACCCCCACATCCCCGGCATCCCGCCCAGTCTCCCCGACGCGTGATGAAACCGGATCGACGCCGTGCCCTTGTCGAAGGGGCTCGCGTTCGTCCCGATCACGCCCTGGCCCAGATAGGCAGTTTGCAGCCGTTCGTCGGACAAATAGTGCTCCACGAACTCCGCCATCGACCAGTCATACAGCAACCTGCGCGCCTCTGCATCGCCGGCCAGCCGTTGGTTGATCTCTTCGTCAGTCGGCGCATCCCCAATCCACACGTCCCCATCGCCAGCCGGTCGCAGCTTGTCGCGCAGCCGCCCCAGCGTCAAATTCATCGCCTTCCATCCCTCGACGGCGCGCGGCGCAAACCGCCGCACCTCCGCCTCGCACTGCGCATCGTCGTCCCACAACTGCACACTCGATCCATCCAGAAACGGCACGAACAGGCCGTTCACGGCCGGGGTCCAGTGGAAGCCGCGCGCCGGCAACTCCAGTTCCTCGACCACCAGCGGATGCAGCAGCCCCGCCAGATAAGCGCACGGCGACATCCGCACGCCGGGATGGGTTTCCGGAAAAGGCTCCTCGATGGTGCACGCCCCCCCCACACGTTCCCGGCTCTCGAGCACCAGCACGCGCTTTCCTGCTCGCGCCAAATATGCCGCGCACGCGAGGCCATTGTGGCCCGCGCCCACAATCACCACGTCCCAGGTCCGCGCTGCAAGCTCGCGCACCGGTGTCGGCAAGCCAACCTTCCCCAGAACCGCAGCTGTCCGCGACTCGTTCCCCGCCCCGCTCAGATCCGCACCTCCCGAAGGTTTCCTGACAGTATCTACACGGGCGAACAAATGCGAAAGCTCCGCGCATCTCCCGGAGGGTACCCGCTTCCCGGTCGGAGGCCTATACTGTCGCTTCGCAGAAAGCCTTTTCCGAGGGTCCCGATATGTCCCGCACGCGCCCATCTCTTCCCTTCCTCGCTTTGTTTGCGGTCATTTTCCTGACTCACGAAGCCGTCCGCGCGCAACAGTCGCGCAGCTCCGATCAGCCCTGGCTCGACACTTCCCTGCCCATCGATCAGCGCGTCGACGATCTGATCTCGAAGATGACACTGGAAGAAAAAGTCCAGCAGATGCGCGACCACGCCCCCGCGATCCCGCGCCTCAGCGTGCCGCAATATTTCTGGTGGAACGAGGGTCTCCACGGCGTCGCCTTCGCCGGCTACGCCACCAATTTTCCCCAGGTCATCGGCATGGCTGCGACCTTCGACACGCACCTGGTTCACATCATGGGCCAGACCGTCTCCACCGAAGCCCGCGCCAAATACGACGAAGCCATCCGCAACGGACAGCACGAGCAGTTTTACGGACTCACGTTCTGGGCGCCGAACATCAATATCTTTCGCGATCCGCGCTGGGGCCGCGGCCAGGAAACCTACGGTGAAGATCCCTTCCTCACCTCCCGCATGGCGGTTGCCTTCGTCACCGGCATGCAGGGCGACGATCCCCACCACCCGCGCGTCATCTCCACGCCCAAACATTTTGCCGTCCACTCCGGACCCGAATCCACACGCCACCAGGCCAACGTGGACGTCTCCCCGCACGACCTCGAGGACACCTACCTGCCCGCCTTCCGTGACGCGGTCACCGAGGCCCACGCGCAGTCCTTGATGTGCGCTTACAACGCCATCGACGGCGCGCCCGCCTGCGCCAACACCATGCTGCTGCACGACCATCTCCGCGACGACTGGCATTTCGACGGCTACGTCGTCTCTGACTGTGCCGCTGTCGCCGACGTCTTCACCGGCCATCACTACGCGCCCGACATGCCCCACGCCGCGGCCGACGCGGTGAAAGCCGGTACCGATCTCGAGTGCAGCTACATGGAGGGTCAGGCTTTCCCGTCGCTGATCGACGCGGTCCACCAGGGCCTCATCAGCGAAAGCCTGATCGACACGGCGCTGCACCGCCTCTACCGCGCCCGCTTCGAACTGGGCATGTTCGACCCGCTCTCCAGCTACGCGTACGGCCAGATCCCTTTCAGCGAAGTCAACTCACCGGAGCATCGCGCCCTATCGCTTCAGGCCGCGCGTGAATCCATGGTGCTGCTCAAGAACGGATCGGGCCCCCATAGCAACACGCCGATCCTTCCGCTGAATTCCGACATTGCGAACATCGCGGTCATCGGACCCACGGCCGAGCTCGTCCAGTCCCTGCAGGGCAACTACAACGGGCCGCCGCCCAATCCGGTTTACCCGCTCAACGGCATTGAGCGGCGCTTCTCCTCGGCGCATGTCACCTACGCCCAGGGCTCCACGCTTGTCGAAGGCATGGCCATCCCCATCGAGCACACCGCGCTGCATCCGGTGTCCGGCTCCGGAGACGGCCTCACCGGCGAGTACTTCGCCTTGCCCGACTTCTCCGGCTCTCCCGTCCTTACCCGCACCGACCGCAACATCAATTTCAACTGGGATAAGGTTGTCCCCGTCCCTGGCCTCGAGCGCAACAACTTCTCCGTGCGCTGGACCGGGACCCTTACCCCGCTCGCACCGGGCGACTACCAGCTTGGCGTACGCATCAACTACTGCTACGCCTGCGAAAACGCTGAGGGCTTTCGCCTTTACCTCGACGGCAAGCTGATCGTTTCCAGCTCGGCGCAGAAGCAGGCCGAACGCGGCGCCGTCTACGACGCTTCTGTACACTTTGCCGATACAAATCCCCATGCCATCCGTCTCGAATACCTCCACGGCACGGGCTCGGCCGGCATCGATCTCACCTGGATCCCTCCAGCCGCCGCGCTCCGCGACCAGGCTGTTGCAGCTGCCCAAAACGCCGATGTGATCATCGCCTGCGTCGGGCTTTCTCCGAATCTTGAAGGCGAAGAAATGCCCGTCCACCTCGACGGCTTCAGCGGCGGCGATCGCACCTCGATCAACCTGCCTGCCGTACAACAAGAACTGCTCAGGGCCGTCGCCGCCACCGGCAAACCGCTCATCGTCGTCCTGCAGAACGGCAGCGCGCTCGCCGTGGACTGGGCACAGCAGCACGCCAACGCCATCCTCGAAGCCTGGTATCCCGGTGAAGAGGGCGGCACCGCTATCGCCGAAACCCTCGCTGGCGACAACGACCCGGCCGGCCGATTGCCCCTCACCTTCTACGCGTCCGACTCGCAGCTACCGCCCTTCGCCGACTACTCCATGCAGAACCGCACTTACCGCTACTTCACCGGTCAGCCGCTCTACCCCTTCGGCTATGGTCTCAGCTACACCACCTTCGCCTACAGCGATCTTAAGGTCCCGCAACAGGTCGAGGCCGGCCAACCGGCTCCGGTCGAAGCCGACGTGAAGAACACGGGCTCCGTCGCCGGCGATGCAGTCGTTGAGGTCTACCTCACCCAGCCCCGCGGCTACGAAACGCCGATCCATGAGCTCGCCGCGTTCACCCGAGTCCACCTTGAGGCGGGTGCCACCACCCACATCGGTTTCCTGCTGCGGCCGCGCTCCATTGCTCAGGTCGATGAGCAGGGCAATCGCGTGATCCTCCCCGGCGACTACATCGTCTCGGTCGGCGGCGGCCAGCCCGGCACTTCGGCTCCCTCGCAAACCGCCAGCTTCACGGTGACCGGGTCGACGGTGCTGCCGAAATGATGGACCACGCCGATCACCCGGATCGTCTGATCCCTGATCTGAAGCAGATACCGCTGTCGGGCACAGGACCTCGAAAAACATTCTCACTGAAACGTTTTACCTGATAGTCTCATTGCCGACCCACGAGGCTACCTATGAAACGCCGCTCCTTCCTGAAGTCTGCCGCTGCCCTCGCCGCTGCACCCGCTCTGACGCCTCTCGCTCGAGCCGCCGCGCAGTCCGTGCCTGCCATCTACCCGGCGACGCCCCACCGCTTCTCCGAGAACTTCATCTGGGGCACGGCCACCGCCAGCTACCAGGTCGAAGGCGCTGTTCACGAAGATGGCCGCGGTCCCTCCATTTGGGACACCTTCTCCCACACGCCCGGCAAGACCTACCAGGGCCAGACCGGGGACATCGCCGACGACTTCTACCATCGCTACCACGAAGACATCGCCAGCATGAAGCAGCTCGGCGTCGGCGGCTTCCGCTTCTCCATCGCCTGGCCGCGCGTCTTCCCGGAAGGCACCGGCACACCCAACCCCAGGGGGCTGGACTTCTACAAGCGCCTTGTCGACGCGCTCCGCGAAGCAAATATCGAACCCTTCTGCACGCTCTTCCACTGGGATCTGCCCCAGGCGCTCCAGGACAAATACGGCGGATGGACCAGTCGCGCCACAGCCCAGGCCTTTGCCGATTACGTGCACTACACCGTCGGCGAGCTTTCCGACCGCATCAGCCACTGGATGACGATCAACGAGTTCGGCTCCTACATCGATCTCGGCTACGGCATCGGCGTGTTCGCCCCTGGCCTCAAACTTCCGCGCAAGGAGTGGATGCAGACGCGCCACAACGCGGTCTACGCCCACGGCCTCGCCGTGCAGGCTGCCCGCGCCGCCGCCACCCGCCCCATCCAGGTCGGCCTGGCCGAAGACATGACCGGCGTGATGCCCGCCATCGAGGACGACGCCCACATCCGTGCCGCCGAAATTGGCCTCCGCGAGGAGAACGCCTGGCACGTCACGGCCATCTTCGAGGGCCGCTATACCGACCACTACCTGCAGTCTCTCGGCCCCGACGCGCCTGTCTTCACTCCCGAGGAAATGAAAGTCATCTCCACCCCCATCGATTTCCTCGGCATCAATATCTACACCACGCAGGAGGCCGTCCCATCGGACGCGGCGCCCGGCTACCGGATGGTTCCGCGGCCCGCGAGCTATCCGCACATGGCCTCCGACTGGATCTTCTTCAACCCGCAGGCCGTCTACTGGACCCCCAAGCTTACTTCCACGTTGTGGAATGTCAAAACCATCTACATCACCGAAAACGGTTGTTCCTCCGACGACGTGCTGCACACCGATGCGCAGCACCCCGAGGGCTTCGTCCTCGACAGCGGCCGGGTCATGTACCTGCGCAACTACCTCACCCAGTTGCAGCGCGGCGTGGGAGAAGGCGTTCCCGTCCACGGCTATTTCCTGTGGAGCCTGCTCGATAACTACGAGTGGGCTTCCGGTTATTCGAAGCGCTTCGGCATTACGTATGTCGATTTCGAGACGCAGAAGCGCACCCCGAAGCTCTCGTACGATTTCTATCGCCAGATCATCCGGACGAACTCGCTGGCTTGAGGCAGCGTTCAGTTGCCGGCGTTCGGCGTTCAGAGGTCGGGAGATTGCTGACGCCGAACGCTGTACGCTAACAACGTGCCTTTCTCCTCTTTCACCGGCAACGAACCCACCGTCCGCCACCTGCGCGAGGCGCTCGCCGCCAGCCGACTCCCGCACTCGCTGATCCTCACCGGACCCCGCGGCGCCGGCAAATACACCCTCGCCATCATGCTCGCCCAGGCCGCCAACTGCATCACACCGCCAGCGGGCTCCGACGGCCTCCCGGACTTCTGCGGCACCTGCTCCAACTGCACCCGCATCGCCGAGTCGATGGACCTCGATACTCGCTGCGCCGAAGCCGTCACCGCCCGCGAAGAACTCCGCGACGTCGACAAGCGTGACACCCGCATCCTCATCCAGACCCACCCTGACGTCCTCGTCATCCCGCCCGACCCACCGCAGCTCCTCATCAAAATCGGCCAGGTCCGCATCCTCACCCGCGAAATCTACCGTGTCCCTGCCGAAGCGCGCCGCTCTTTCTACATCTTCACCAGCGCGGCGTTCATGAAGGAGGCAGCGAACTCCCTGCTCAAAGTTCTCGAAGAACCGCCCGCGTACGCCAACATCGTTCTGCTCGCCGAAAATCCTGGCGAACTTCTTCCCACCATCCGCTCCCGCGCCGGTATCTTCCGCCTTGGCGCCGTTCCCACCGCGCAGGTCGAGAAGCTCCTCACCGAACGGCGTCGCGACCTCAAACCGGGCGAGCGCGATCTCATCGCCCGTCTCGCAGAAGGCGCTATCGGCCGCGCATTTTCCTTCGACCTCTCCGCCTACCTTGCCGCCCGCGCCGACGCCCTCGTCCTCTTACGCAATGCTATGGGCCAGTCGGACGCTTCCGACCTATTCAAAGTCACCGACACCTACCGCGCCGGCACCGAGGGCCAGGAAAAAACCGAAGACCTGCTCCGCGCTGCCGCCTCTCTGCTGGAAGACCTGCTGCTCCTCAAGTCGGAAACGCCGCAGCTGGTCCGCAACATCGATCTGCAGCGCGAACTCGCAGCCATGGCCTCTGCGGTCACCTTCGATTGGATCGAGTCCGCCGCCCGCGGTCTGCGCCAGGTCGAATCCGGCATGCGCCGCAATCTGCTCCGCTCCCTCGCCCTCGACGCGTTCGCAGCGCAACTATCGTCGTCCTGAATCCGTCAGTAGCGAGCAGGAACCGAGAAAAACCCGGACCGAGCGGGATTCCCATCGCCGCGAAGCGTCATTTTGTGCCCAGGCGCTTGGCTCCGTGGATTCCCACAAGTCGCCCAGGTTACGATTCCGACAACATTTCTCCAGCGGTGTTATCGCCCATGCGACGCGGCGCACGATTCCTGCATCACATAGGCACATCTTGTCCGTCAAGGATTATGGGAATGCCCCAGTTGCCTGCCTCCGCAGTGCGGACCCTCCGTCCGCAAGCCGTTCAGCCCTCGCCGGAACGAGTCGCGACTCCCGGTCCTGTCCCGGTTCCCGCGCCGTCGCCTGCTCCAGCGCCGGCAGTCAACACAGTTGACCTCGACGTTATTGGGCCGCGCAAACTCATTCGGCCCACGCTGCCAGCCGGCGCGCGACGCAGTCGCCGTTTTCAGCGCAACGACGAGCCTGTGCTCCTCGTCGCCGCCTCCTCCGCTCCACGCTCCATCTCCGCTTCTGAAAACTCCCATGCCGAAGCGTTCTACCTCCAAAAGCAGGTGCAGACGCAGACGGCCATGGTCGTTGTCCTCGATGACGGCGAGAAGATCGAAGGCTGCATCGAGTGGTACGACCGCAACGTGATCAAGCTGCGCGCCACCTCGTCTTCGCTTTCTCGCAGCGGCGCCCGCCCCGAATCCGGCGTACGGGTTCTCATTTACAAGTCCAGCATTAAGTACCTCTATAAAGCCGGCGAGAACGCGCCGCAGTTCTGACCCTGCGCGACTCCGCTCCGCCCAGGAACGGAACATCGGAACCTTCTTCTCCTGAAAATCACCCGGAGACTTAGACTTGACATGATACTATGTATGACATAGTATCATGCCGTGAAGCAGCCCCCGCCATCTCTCCCTGAAAGCCCGGAAAAATGGGAGGTTCAGCTCCGCAAAGGCACCCTCGAGCTTGCCATCCTCGCCGTGCTTTGGGAGGGTCCCCTCTACGGTCTCGAGATTCTCCGCAGCCTCGAAGCGGCGGCTAACCTGATCGTCGTCGAAGGCACCATCTATCCGCTCCTCAGCCGCCTCCGCGCAGTCGGGCTGGTCGAGTCGGAATGGGTCGAGTCCGATTCCGGCCATCCCCGCAAGTACTACCGCCTCACCGCCGCCGGGCGCGAGCGAGCCCTCGCGCTGTCGGGCATCTGGACGCGCTTCTCGACCAGTATCGGCAATCTCCTGTCGCCCCTCAGTCCGTCTCTCGTGAGGAAAAACCCATGACCGTCTCGGCCGAATCGCAGAAATCCATCGACGTTTATCTCGCCACGCTACGCAAGCGCCTCAGCGATCTCAAAGACGATGACATTCGCGACATCGTCGAGGAAATCCGCGCCCACATCCTCGACAAGACCTCGCCCTCAGACTCGCCCGAATCCGTTGCCGCTACCCTCGCGGCTCTCGGTCCGCCCGAGAAGCTGGCCCTGCGCTACCGCACCGAAGAGCTCCTTCAGCGCGCCCGCCGCAGCCGCTCCCTCGGCATGTCACTGCGGGCCGGTCTCCGCTGGTCGGCACTCAGTCTTTCCGGGCTCCTCGTGTTCCTGATCTCTGCGGAAGGATACGGAGCGGGCGCATTCCTCATCTGGCTGGGGAGCATGAAGGCTATTCACCCCAACAAGACCAGCGTCGATCTCGAATTCAACCAGCACACCTGGGCCGCCAGCTTTCAGTCTGGCGGACCGCCTCGCGGACACGATCCTTTCGGCCTCTGGCTGGCTCCTCTCGGCATCCTGGGCGGAGGCCTGATCCTGTGGTTGAGTTTCCGCCTGAGCTCGTGGGGCATGCGCAAGCTCCGGCGTCCGCGCCCGCTCCCGTCTCCTCTCGCTGTCGAAGAGTAGCGCTGCGTCCTGCACGCTGCGCTTACCCGGCCGCCGCTCTCGTCAACCGGTCCCGGATCGCGAGGCCGATCCCTGCCGGCTCCGGCAGCGGACATACAATCACCGTTGCTTCCCCCGCATCCAGCGCCCTCAGCCCCGCATACAGCCGGTGGGCGAGTTCTCCCGCATTCCCCCAGCTTCCCCACCGAAACACCTCCGCGCGCCGGCCGATCAGAGCCGCTTCAAATTCATCGGGCAGCATCACACCTGCTCTCTCGCCGGCCTCTTCGCACCGCCGCACCACCGCTGCCAACGCCTCAACCTGTGCGGTGCCGTTTCCCTCGACCAACACGAGCCGCGCTCGCGGTGCATAGTGCCGCTCGCCCATTCCGGGCGCGGGCGCAGCTGCTGATCCCTCTTCTCTGCCAGGTTTCGTCCGGAAAATGACCGCAACCCCGCTCACCGCGGCGATCTGTTCCAGCGTGACCGCGCCGGGCCGATAGATCCCGCACTGATCCTCCCCCACATCGACCACTGTCGATTCGACGCCGAACGTCGTCTCCCCGCCGTCCAGGATCGCATCGATCCTCCCATCCAGATCTTCGGCCACGTGCCCGGCCGTCGTGGGACTGATCCGCCCAAACCGGTTCGCGCTCGGCGCTGCCACCGGAACCCCTGCGGCCTGCAACAGCGCGCACGTCACAGGATGCGCTGGCATCCGCACGCCGACTTTCTCCAGCCCCGCCGTCACCAGTGCCGGAACCTCCGCACCCCTCGGCAGGAGCAGCGTCAGCGGCCCCGGCCAAAATGCATCCATCAGCCGCTGCGCCGCCTCCGGAACCTCCGCTACGACCCGCCGCAGCATGGCCCGCTCTCCGATGTGCACGATCAGCGGATCCCAGCCCGGCCTCTCCTTTGCGACGAAAATCTTCCGCACCGCTTTCGCGTCGAGCGCATTCGCTCCCAGTCCGTAGACGGTCTCGGTCGGAAACGCCACGGTCCCGCCGGCGCGCAGGATCTCCGCCCCCCGCGCAATCGCCTGCCGCGACGCCGCACTCTCCGGATTCCCGGTCTCAACCGTCAACCTTAGCGTCTCCATGCGTACTCACCCAACTCTCAACCCACAACCAAACTCTAAACTCTAAATTCTTCGCACAACTCTCAGAGCCACGGCGAACGCGCGTTGGCCGACCCTGCGCCCTGAACGCTGATCGCTGTAGGCTAAAACTATGGCCACCGAAGTCGAAGTCAAATTCCGTGTCGCCGATCCTGAGGCGCTCGCCCATCGTCTTCACGACGCCGGCTTCCATCTGGAAACCCCGCGCACCTTCGAGCGCAATATCCTTTACGACACGCCGGACCGTCGCCTGCGCGCGCAAACCGCCATTCTGCGCCTCCGGCAGTACGGCGAACGCTGGGTCGTGACGTATAAATCTCTGCCGCCGAACCATGATCCCGGCGCCCGCCACAAGCGCCGCGAAGAGACCGAAACCCTGGTCGGGAACGGCGAAGCCATCGGCCACATCTTCACCCAGCTCGGCTTCCAGCCGGCCTTCGCCTACGAGAAGTGGCGCACCGAATTCGCGGATGCCACCGGCCACTGCGTCCTCGATGAGACCCCCATCGGCATCTACGCCGAACTCGAAGGCCCGCCCGAGTGGATCGACGCCACTGGCCGCCAACTCGGCGTCGATCCCGCGGCGTTCCTCACTCTCAGCTACGGACGTCTGTTCGAGCAGTGGCGGGAAACAACGGGAAGTGCGGCGCAAAACCTGACCTTCGAGGAGATTTCCGCCGCCGCGCGCTAAATTTTCTCCCGACTCCGTCGATCTATCTGGTGAATCCAAGATGTGGGCGAAGGCTCACGCAGCTTTGTCCTTGCCGGTGCGTGTCCTTGCCGGTATTTGGTCACGCGGAGTTGTCGCATGGTTTCGTCCCTCTATGCTCCCAGCCGTCGCCGCCTCGCATGTCTGTGGCGCGCCTTCCAGCGTCCGTCCCTGCTGGCAGTGACTTCGAGCCCTTCGGCGCAGCTCCGGGGATATCGCCTGACCGCCGAATCGCTTGGGTCTTCCACGGCTGTGCTGGAACCGCCCACGTGCGACCTGCTTCTTTGACTGAGCGCTCGCTTCCTGCGCGCTGAGCCCACCCCGGAACTCGTTCACCCGCCCGTCAGAGGATTCCCTCCCGGCGCCTTCGCTGCCGTCGGATCCGCCTTTGCGGCCTCGGCCTCCGGAACCGCTGCCCCCACACTGCTTTCAGGAACGCTGAGCGCTGCAGGCTGAACGGTGCCTTCCGATGGCCCGCGCCTGCTGCCCGGCGCCTTGTTGTAGACCCGCATCGGATCTCCCGGAAGCATCCCGTGCTCTTCCAGCGCCAGCCGAATCCTCCGCTGCGTCTCGCGCTGCGCAGCCCACTGCTGGTTCGCCTTCGTTTTCAGTTGCACCGGATAGATCACCTGCGACCCTTTGATCGCATCCACCCCGAGCAGGACCGGGTCGGCCAGAAACACGTCGCTGTAGCGGGGATCCTCGCGCACGCTCATCGCCGCGTCCTTCAGCACCTGCATCACCGCGTCCGGATTCGCCGAGAAATCCACCGAGACAGAGATCGTCGCCAGCGAATAATCGCGCACGAGGTTCGCCACTGTGGTGATCTGCGAATTCGGCACGATGTACAGCGTCCCGTCGGTCCCCCGCACCAGGGTCCGGCGCAGCGTCATCGCCTCCACCTTGCCGTTCACCCCCGCAATTGTCACCGTATCGCCGACGTTGTACTGGTCTTCGATCAGGATCAGGAAGCCGTTGAAGCAGTCCTTCACGATGTTCTGCGCCGCCAGCCCAATGGCCACTCCCGCCACGCCGGCGCTGGTGAGCAGCGGCCCCAGATTGAACCCAAAAATCGACAGCGTCTGGAGCGTGGCCAGCACGACGATCACGCCGATCCCCGTCGCCCGGATCACGGACGTCAGCGTCCGCACCTGCGCGTAATGGCCGGCCGTGCTCGATTCCCTCTCGGCGATCTTCAGGATGTGCCGGCTCACCACCCGCAGCAGCCACAGCAGCAGCCAGCACAGTAGAGCCACGCCGATCAGCCGCTCCAGCTTTTCGTGCAGGAAATCGAGCAGGTCCAGATCGTATTTTTGCCGCAGCTGATCGAAGAAATCCCGCCATCCCGGGATCAGAAACGCGGTCCACATGGCACCCCCAGCATACCGTCCGTCCGCCTTCATCCTTCCCCGTCGGAAACGGGCTTATAATGCAGCCACCCGCGAGCGCCACGGCTCATGTCCACCCTGCCGCGCCAAGGAGACCTCATGACCCGCATCGTTTTCCCGACCCGGAGCACCCGGCTCGTGACGCTGATCCTCGCCGGCGCCCTTGCCTCCCTCGCCGCGCATTCCCAGCAGACGCAACCCACCCCGACCCTGCGTCCCCCGAATGTCAGCACCGATGCCTCGGGCTTCAGCAACAACGACGGCCCCCACGATCCCGAGCAGGCCCGCATGCTCCACGAGATGTCCCACGACCGCAACGTCCTGCGTCAGAAAGAAATCGTGCAGGACACCAACCAGCTGATGGACCTCGTTAGGCAGCTCAAGGATGCCGTGGATAAGAGCAACAAAGACGAGCTGTCCCTTTCTGTCGTCAACACCGCCGCGGAAATTGAGAAGCTGGCTAAGTCGGTGAAGGAAAAGATGCGCGACGGGCAATAACGCAGCGACCGGCGTTCCTTTCTTCGTCATCAATCCCTGCAGCAGCCCAGCCAGCCGAAGGCTCGGAGACTGCCGCTCTCGCAGCTCACAGCCTCCGTATCAACAATAGCGTCTGATCGTCCGCCTGCTTCCCGAAAGTCCGCGCCCGCTCCAGAATCGTGCCCGCCAGCTGTTGCAGCGGCGCCCGCGCGTCTCCCGCAATCGCCTTCTCCACCCGCTCGATCCCAAATTCCTCACCCTTGCGATCGGCGACCTCCAGCACTCCGTCCGTGGCCACGACCAGCAAATCCCCCGGCTGAACCTCGATTGCCTCTCCCGTGAATCCCGAAACCGGCAGCAGCCCCAGAGGAAACTGCTTCTCCTCCACCAGCCGCGCATCGCGTCCCGGCCCGCTCCAGTGCAGCACCGGCGGACTTGCCGCTGTCGCATACCACGCACTGCCATCCGCGTTCAGCCGGAACGCCGTCAGCGTCGCATACATCTGCGGCTCCTTTACGTCGGGCAGCACGCGGTTCAGCTTTTCCAGCAGCAGGGGCAGCGTCGCGCTCGGATGTCCCGCGGCCGCGTCCAGCAATGCCGTGCGGGCCGCCGTCTTCAGCATCCCCATCAGGATTCCCGCCGGAAGACCGTGCCCCGCAATATCCGCCAGATAAGCGACGACATCGCCGTTCGGCAGCAAGACTGCATCCACCAGGTCTCCGCCGACTTTGTCGCTCGGCTCCGAAATGCCGTAAACCTCGTACAGTTCCGTGTTCAGCACCACTGGCGGCACCAGCGTCTTCTGGATGCCGTGCGCCAGCTCCAGCTCGTTGCGGATCTTCAGCATGTCCCTCCCCGTTGCCTGCAGAAAAATCACAAACGAGGTGTACGAAAGGATCGCCACTGCCAGAGTCGCGAAGGCCGCGAAATGAATGCCGCTGGTCTGGGCCGGAGTCCGCAGTGCGAACGTCGCCCCCATCCAGCGCGCCACAGAACCCAGGATCGGTCCCATGGCAAACTGCAGCGCCACCAGGATGAACACCGTAGGCCACGGCAGTTTGTTCATCATGAACAGCCACAACATGGCGTCCACCCCCGTGGCCACAGCGATCATGATCGCCGTCGCGTAGGGAATCTGGCCCATGCTCATCAGGTCGCTGAAGAATCCCACCACGCAAAACAGGAAAAACACCGCCAGATACAGAATCCAGAGCCGCTTGAGCGGCACGTTGCGAAAGGAGCGCCAGTGGTCCGGCCACTCGTACCACCGCCTCGTCGATTGCGCCATAGGCTGCCACCATACCAGCGATTCGGATCGCGGTACAGCGTCGCGAGCAGCCAGCACGCAGCGCCTCCAGCTTCAGCGCCCGCTTCCGGCTTACCTGCATCCTCGCTCGCGGCCCATCTGAATGCCGAACGCTGACAATCGATCCCCGCTCCTCTCCCTGCCCCTCGGGGTCATCCCCCTCCCGTACCCCAAAATCGTTACCATCCAACCATTGCCCTTTCCTCGGTTCCCCGCGATACAATCTTCCGTCGCCCCGCTGTGGGACGCTGACAAAAAACGGGTTCGTGAATCGCCATGGCTCGCACTAAACTGAAGATGGCGAACATCTAAAGGAAGCAGGGGTCCGCATGGCGCGCACTGCAGTCTCTGGCGCTGAACTGAAAAGACCGGCCGAGCAAGCCTCCCGCAATGGCAGCGGTCCCGGCCTTCCGCCGGAAAAGCTCCTGCAGATCTACCGCCTCATGGTCCTCTCGCGCCGCACCGACGACCGCGAGATCATCCTCAAGAACCAGCAAAAAACCTTCTTTCAGATCTCCGGCGCCGGCCACGAAGCTCTTCTCGTCGCTGCCGGGCTCTCCCTGCGCCCCGGCTATGACTGGTTCTTCCCGTACTACCGCGACCGCGGCCTTTCGCTCGCTCTCGGCACTGCCGTCGAAGAACAGCTCCTTCAGTCTGTCGGCGCTGCCTCCGACCCGGCCAGCGGAGGGCGCCAGATGCCGTCGCACTGGTCCGACCCGAAGCTCCACATCGTCTCGCCGTCGTCGTCAACCGCCACCCAGTGCCTCCAGGCCGTCGGCTGCGCGGAAGCCTCGCTCTACTTCACGCAGCATCCTGAGGCGGCGCAGGCCGGCGACTCCGCGCACCACGACTACCGCCAGTTCCACCCCATCGACTTCCACGGCGACGAAGTTGTCTACGTCTCCATCGGCGAAGGGGCCACTTCGCAGGGCGAGTTCTGGGAAGCCATCAGCATCGCTTCCAATCGCAAACTCCCTCTGCTTTTCGTCGTCGAAGACAACGGCTACGCAATCTCCGTCCCCGTGGAAGTCAACACTCCCGGCGGCAACATCTCGCATCTCCTCACCGCCTTCCCCCATTTCCACTTCGAGGAAGTCGACGGCACCGATCCCATCGCCTGCCTCAACGCCTTCGAGACTGCGGTCGAGCATTGCCGCGCCCGCAAAGGGCCCGCGCTCGTCCACGGTCATGTCATCCGCCCCTACGCGCACTCCTACTCCGACGACGCCCGCCTCTACCGCCCTGAGTCCGAACGCGACGCTGAAGCTCTGCGCGATCCCATTCAGAATTTCCGTAGCTATCTGCTCCACGAGAACATTGCCTCGGTCGAAGTCCTCGATCGCATCGAGAAACAGGCCGACGACGAAGTTCGCCTCGCCGCTGAACGCGCCCTGGCTGCGCCGCTGCCCGACGCCTCGCCGGCCGCCATCCTGCGCCACCGTTACTCCGAGGACTATGACCCGACGCGTCCCGAGCTCGAAACCACCCCGCTCCAGGAAGGCGCCGCGCGCACCATGGCCGACCTCATCAACGCCTGCCTCCACGACGAAATGCGGCGCGACCCTCGCATTGTCGTCTTCGGCGAAGATGTCGCCGACTGCTCCCGCGAGGAATACCTCGAACAGAAGCAGGTAAAGGGCAAGGGCGGCGTCTTCAAGCTCACCGCCGGACTGCAGTGCGAATATGGCTCCGCGCGCGTCTTCAACACCGCGCTCGCCGAGGCCGCCATCGCCGGCCGCGCCATCGGCATGGCCGTCCGCGGTCTCAAGCCGGTCGCCGAAATCCAGTTCTTCGACTACATCTGGCCGGCGATGCATCAACTGCGCAACGAACTCAGCGTGCTGCGCTGGCGCTCCAACGGCACATGGGCCGCGCCCGCCGTTATCCGCGTCCCCATCGGCGGCTACCTCACCGGCGGAGCCATCTATCACTCGCAGTCGGGTGAGAGTCTCTTCACGCACACGCCGGGCATCCGCGTCGTCTTCCCGTCCAACGCTCTTGACGCCAACGGCCTGCTACGCACCGCCATCCGCTGCGATGATCCCGTGCTCTTCTTCGAGCACAAGCGCCTCTATCGCGAAACCTATGGCCGCGCTGCCTACCCCGGCCCCGACTACACGATCCCCTTCGGCAAGGCGAAAATCGTCCGTGAAGGCTCGCATCTCACCCTCATCACCTACGGCGCCATCGTGCCCAGGGCCCTTCAGGCCGCGCAGCGCGCCCATAGCGAACACGGTATTGAAACCGAGATCCTCGACCTCCGCACCCTCAGCCCCTACGACTGGGAAGCCATCGCGACATCAGTGACCAAGACCAGCAAGGTGATCGTCGCCCACGAGGACACGCTCAGCTGGGGCTACGGTGCCGAAATCGCTGCCCGCATTGGGGAAGAACTCTTCGATTCTCTTGACGCGCCCGTGCGCCGCATCGGTGCCATGGACACCTTCGTCGCCTACCAGCCGCAACTGGAGGACGTCATCCTCCCGCAGCCGAACAAGATCCTCGCCGCCATCACCGACCTGGCGAAGTACTGATCGCGTCGACGGGCCCTGTCGGCCGATTCTGGTCGCAGTGTCG
Source organism: Acidobacteriaceae bacterium (assembly GCA_035508305.1). Taxonomy (GTDB): domain Bacteria; phylum Acidobacteriota; class Terriglobia; order Terriglobales; family Acidobacteriaceae; genus Palsa-343. The sequence goes on from DATJNE010000046.1 coordinate 36,631, forward strand.
TCTGCCCAGTCCCCGGCTCTTTTCTCTGAAACGACTTTCTCCGCAAGGACACCATTCCGCAAGCCAAACGCGGGTGGGGCGCTGGCCGGTGTCCACTTCCTCAATACCGGAGACGACCATGCCACAACCTCAGCCATGTGCGGCCATCGCGATCGAAATCGGCCGAATCATTGCCGCGATTGAACGCATCAGCAGTTCCACCCTTCTGCCCGGCCTCAAGGGCAGTATGCTCGCGACGCTCTACCAGGACCTTGAGCGACTCATCCGCGAATATGAAGCGTGTATCAAGGACTCGGGCAAGCGCTGAGCCGAGCGGCTTGCTACCGGACGGCAATTCACAAACAGCATCGCGCGGAAGCCAAACGCCTCCGCGCGTGTCTGTGCGCGGTGCCCGCCGGCCCTGCCAGCTGAAGTTCAGGTTCACATCGGGCAGAATTGCCACGGCATCACCGGAGCGCACCCTTTCGCCGGATCGCGATCCAGCTTCCTCGTGTCGATCGACGCGATCTCCCCATCGGTCAGGCTCGCGCCCGGCGCTCCGCGCGCCGTCGCCATTCCCCGTTTCCCGTTGCCTGCTCCTACGGCAGGTGATTCAGGTAGCAGGCCCCGTTGGTCGCCTGCGCCGGCGGATTGGGCGGCGTCATCCACGGCGGATTGCTGAAGTCGAAAAACTCCGTCATATCCGGCTGCGCGGCGTCCCGCTTCGTCAGCGCCGGCAGGTTGAAGCGCGTCTCGATCAGCTTGAGAATCGCCGTCGCATCCGCTACCGTGTGCGACACGTAATGCTTCTTCGCGTAGGGCGAAATCACGATCAGCGGAATCCGGTATCCCGTGTAGATAAAATCGCAGGTCGGCCCGGTGGTCGTCGAGCAGATATCCCCCGGCATCAGGTCCACCGGTTTGATGCCGTCCGGACTCACTGCCGGCTGCGGCGGAACGTGATCGTAGATGCCGCCGTTCTCGTCGTAGGTAAGAATGAACGCCGAGTCCTTCCAGTACTGGCTCTGCATGAGGGCGTTGACCAGCGATTCGACGTATGCTGCGCCCATCTGGATATTGTCCGGCGCCGAATCCGACGTCGAAGGATGCTCGTCGAGGCCCGCGTCAGTGGCCGGCTCAAACTGGACCACCTGGGGTAGCGTCCCGTTCTGCAGATCGGTGAAGTACTGCGAAACGGGCGCGATGTTGTTCGGGTACTGCGAGACGATCGTGTTCGCAAACGTGAAGTTCTGGATATAGCTCAGGCCGATCAGGCACGACGCCTGATACGGCGGCCCGGAGCAGCCGCTGTTGGTTGGGTCCACGTAAATCTTCCAGGTGATCCCGGCCGCCTGCAGCTCCTGGAAAATCGTCGTCTCCGTGAGCTGCTTTGAGTCCGCTGCATCGGTTCCCTCCGGATAAACGTACCCTCCCGAAGTCGCGGCCACCAGATATTCGCGGTTCGGGTGGGTGCGCGTCATGGCCGGGTTGAAAAAGCGGTCCGAGGTCCCGAAGTTCGACGCCATGAAGTAGTAGTAGTTCAGGTCGCTCCCGTCGTAATACCCCATCGCGCGGATCCCGTTCGTGTCGTAGTACGGCGGATCGTTGGTTCGTGCATCGTGTCCTGCCGTGTAGACAAACCCATTCAGCGTTGCCGGATTTTGTCCCGTGGGATCGTTGTAGTCCCAGTCCACATGCCCTTCATTCCATGACGGGCTCGGGTTCTCGATACATTCCGTCTGCAGGTGATACGAAGTCACGGGATTGTTCGTGTCGAAGGCGCAGTCGGCGGGCGGCGGCTGGCTCGGATCGCATCCCGGAATCGAGGGCGCCGGACCCTGCAGCGGCGCTGTCCCCGTGGTGGGATTGAACTGCGGCAGCCCGTCGAAGGACTCATCCGAATAGCCATTCTGCGCCCAGTACTGGCGCAGCTCACCGAAGTACGAATCCAGCGAGCGATTTTCCTGAGAAAGAAAAATGATGTGGTTGATCGATGACAGACTCGCCGTTGAGCCGCCCGAACCGGAACCGCTCGAGCCTCCCATGCCGCTCGAGCTTCCGCAGCCGCAAAGCACAAATGTGAGCGAGGTCAGAGAACAGAGGGCAAGGGCACACTTCGGGGGAACAACCGTTTGCATGTCAACTCCGTTCCTCTCGTCGAGGACAGCGGGTTTAGATGCGCGATCCGCTCCCTCCGGTTGACGTCCCGGTCATTCGATCATTGTTTCTTTTCCGTAGCGTGCGCCGATACAACCAACTTCCGCTCAAGTGGTATCTAAATCGCTACCGCATGAACCGCGCCCTTGTGGCCCTGGCTGGGCTCGTTTGCCTGGGTTGTCTTGTCCTCGCGACCGTTTTGGCAGAAACGACGCCGCCCGAACCTGCCTCTGCCGAGCCACCCGTCTTCACCAGTTCCCATGACCTGCTCGACCTTCTCGCCGTCGCCGAGCCATCCACCATCACCCTCGGCAACCGTCATCCGGTTGCCTGGGTCTTCGCGATGTGCGAAGCAGCGGTGGCGCGCAACAACAACTGCCCACCTGGCGCGCAGACGGTTGCTCCCTACGGCGGCATCCGCCTGCAGCTCTCTCCCGGCGACCATCTTCGCATCCGGCTGATCAATCACCTGCCGCCCGCCCCGGCCGATGCCATGAACGCGCACGGGAGCAATCCGATGATGAACGCCATGCTCGCCGCCAATCCCGTCAACATTCACACGCACGGCCTCATCGTCGCGCCGCGAGAAGCAACCGCCGCCAATCCCACCTGGGGCGACGACATCTACGTCCTGGGCTATCCGGCGGGGAAGCTGCCGCGCATGGTTTCTCCCGACGAGACCGTGACCGACCGGCCAATTCAATACGACATCTACATCCCGCGCAATCATCCGCCCGGTCTGTACTGGTTTCATCCTCACGTGCACGGCCTGAGCATCAACCAGCTCTCCGAAGGCTTGTCCGGCATCATCACCATCGGCCGCGTCACCGATTACGTCTCCTCTCCCGGCCGCTCACCCATCGCGCAGCGCTATTTCATCCTGAAAGACATGCAGGTGATGGGCAACAACCAGGTCATCGATCAGGAGGACTCTACGTTTTGCGAGCCCTACCAACTCGTCTACGTCCAGCGCGATGGTTCCTGCCAGGGGCGAAATACTTCCGGGAGCGATGGCGATCTGCGTCCTCCGCCCGGTACGGCGGGCGCCGCCCATCTCGGTCCCGGGCCTCATCATCCCGGCAGCACCGGCGCCGACTACACCGGCGGACTCTGGTTCTTCACCGTCAACGGCCAGGTCTATCCTCAAATCCCCGCGCCCTCCGGAGCCGGAGAACTGTGGCGCATCCTGAATGCAGCCGCCAGCCGCACCTACGACCTGGTGCTTCAGGACGATCGGACTCGCTCCCTCATTCCTTTTCAGGTCGTCAGGCTCGAGGGTTCTTCACTGGCGCCTCCCGCCGGAACCATCGCCGTCGGAGTTCGCGACCCTGGGGCGAACCCAACCGGCGTCGTTCCCTGCCCGGGCGCCACAGGTCCCATCCGGCCGGTCTGCGCCACGCATCTCGTCATTTTTCCCGGCGCGCGCGGCGAAATCTGGGTTACTCCGCAACTCCACCCCGCGACTCTGATGACCGCGATGGTCGCCACTGGCCCTGCAGGGGATCGGTGGCCGCAGGCGAATCTTGCCCATATCGCTGCGGGCCATCCGGAGGCGGGTCCTCCTGTTTACCTCGACCTCCACCCCGCTCAGGCGGCGAACTTGTCCGCCCTCCGCTCGCCCGCAGGATCCGCGCACGCCCACCTTTCCGCGATTTCCGCGCCATCGCGATCGCCCGGCGCTCCATCGCCTGCGGACCAGCCATCGAATGGCGAGGAATCTCCGCTCCATGCCGCGAATGGTTGTGCGGCTCTCCCACCGGGCTTTCGGCGGCGCATCTTCTTCGGCGTTCCCTCCTCGAATCGAAACGCTTACGGACTCGGCTACGAAGAGGTCGATCGAAATGATCAGCCCGTACCGGGCACCTTCAGAGACATCGCCGCTTACGATCCTTCCGTCATCAGTGTTTGTCTGCCCCTCGGCCCGCACAATGCGCCGGTGACCGAGGAGTGGGAACTGGTGAACGTCTCGGCCGAAGCGCACAACTTTCATATCCACCAGACCCACTTCTATGTGCTCTCGCAAAATGCGCCTCAGGGAGACACCGGCAAGCGAATGGACAGCGTCGCCCTGCCCAACGGCGGAGCCTCCTGCGATGGCACCGTCGCTACGTGGCGCTCCGGCCGCTGCCGGGTTGCAACCATTCTGGTCAGGATTCCCTTCTCCGAGCCCGGCGACTTCGTCTATCACTGCCACATCGGCGAACATCAGGACAGCGGCATGATGGCGCACATCCGCGTTGTTCCGTCCCCGTGACCCGCGCGCCATCCCCTACCCTGGCTGTCCTCCGCTGAGCGACAATACGAATGTCCTCGATCGTTCCACCTCGGGCACTCCGGGCGAGCAACGCTGGAGACAGGAGACCCTTCAATGAAACATCTTTTTCGGCCGCGTCTGGGACTCGGCATCGCAGCGGGCGCGGCAGCCGCCGGCGCCCTGGCCATTGGCGCTTTCGCGGTCGGGGCGTGTGCCGTGGGCGCGCTCGCCATCGGCCGGCTTGCCGTTCGCCGCCTCCTCGTCAGCGGCGGCAGGCTCCGCGACGTCGAAATCGAGAACCTCACCGTCACCCATCTTCGCGTCGCCGAGCTGGAAGTCACCGACGGCCTGCACCTGCCTGTTCCGCCCAGCCGCTGACCCGCCCCTGGCGCAGGCTGAAAGTTCAGCACTGCGCCCAGTCCTGTACCCTGCAATCTGTACCCTCGCATGCGTACTCTCCACGTCCAAACTGCCTCCGTCGACTATCCCGTCTCCATCGGACGCAATCTCTTCCCCCACATTGCCCGCTTTCTCCGGAAGTCCTCCGCCGGCCGGGCCTTCGTCCTCACGTCGTCGGAAATCTGGGCCCTCTGGGGTAAACCATTCCTCGCCGCCTTTCCCACAGATCACCAGCCGGCCACGCTCTTCCTTCCCGCCGGCGAGCGCTTCAAGCGCTTTTCCCAGGTTGAACGCCTCGCATCCGAACTTGCCGGAGCTGGCGCCGACCGCTCCTCCATCCTGATCGCCTTCGGAGGCGGCATCGTCGGCGACCTTGGCGGCTTCCTCGCCGCCATCTACATGCGCGGCATCGACTACATTCAGGTGCCAACCACGCTCCTCGCCCAGGTCGACTCCTCGGTCGGCGGCAAAACCGGCGTCAACCTCGCTTCCGGCAAGAACCTCATCGGCTCCTTCCACCATCCCCTCGCCGTCTTCGCCGACATCGACGTCCTGCAAACGCTCCCGGAACGCGAGCTCCGCGCCGGTCTCTTCGAAAGCATCAAGGCCGGCATCATCCGCGACAGCATGTTGTTCCGCTTCATGGAGCAGAACGCGCCCAGAATTCTCGCCCGCGACCCCGCCGCGCTCGAGCGCGTCATCACCGCATCCATCCGCATGAAAGCCCAGGTCGTCGGACTCGATGAGCGCGAATCCGGCGTGCGCATGATCCTCAACTACGGCCACACCCTGGGCCACGCCATCGAAGCAGGTACGAATTACCGTACGCTCCTTCATGGCGAGGCCATCGCCTGGGGCATGCTGGCCGCATTGCAGATCGCTCTGGCCCGCAGGACCGTTGGACCCGACCAGGCCGAGCGCATCGAGCAGACCATCCGCGCCTACGGCCCGCTCCCGCCCTTCCGCGTGACATCCGCGAAGCTCCTCGCCGCCGCCGGCCGTGACAAGAAGAACCGCGCCGGAACCCGCCGCTTCATCCTGCCCAGGGGGATTGGCGATGCGGTTGTCGTCGAAGACGTGACGGACCAGGAACTGAACATGGCTATACGGTGGCTGCTGAACCACTCTTGCGCGTAACTTAGACGGGGAGTGTACGCGGATGCGTCTGACCTTCGTCCCGGCCGTTCTGGTTTGCCTTTCGTTCGTGCCGATCGCCTACGGTCAAACAAAGAAGCCCCCAGGATTTGCTGGCTGTCCTGTAACGATCCCCCGCACCAGTCCGGAATTCGTCAAAGACGCTATCGATATCGGAAACGCGTACTGGAGCGGCAATCTCTATGCTGGTGCTTTTTGGCCAGACGGTACCGTGCCCATCGGACCCCGGTCCGTGGGCTCGATACTGCCAGACGGCTCGCTGCAAATGAAATATGCCTGGTTTCGAGCTGCGGGATTGACCGGCAGACTGACGATCACGGGCAGAAGACTCGATGCCGAGGCTCCGCCCCTGAAAGCCGATATTCCCAACGGCTATCTGGCTACAGGGTTCCAGGCCAGCGCCCTGATTTTCCCAACCGAAGGGTGCTGGGAGATAACCGGCAAAGTGGCCGACACGACGCTGACTTTCGTGAACAGGGTGATCCGCGCCGAATGAACCCGGCGGATCGCTTCGCGTTTTAGTCCACGGCCAGACTCAGCTGGTGCCGCACATCCGCCCCGCGCACCCAGAAGATCACGTCCGTGGCGATATTCGTCGCGTGGTCCGCAATCCGCTCCAGGTTCCGTGAAATCAGAATCGCCGGCAGCGCCTGGTCCGCGCATTCCGGCTTCTCCTGGATCACCTTCGTCAGCTCTGTAATTGCGACCCGGTTCATTCGGTCGATTTCGTCATCCATCTCCCGCACGGACTCGGCCACCAGCGCATCCCCGTCCAGCAGCGCCTGCAGCGCGGTTCGGATCATGCGTCCCGCGAAGTCGCCCATCCCACCGATGTCCACCGGCAGATCCATCGGGTCCTGATCCAGAAGATCCAGCGTGCGGATCGCGATGCTCACCGCCATGTCCCCGATCCGCTCCAGGTCCCCGTTGATCTTGATCACCGCCAGGATGAACCGCAGGTCGACCGCCATCGGCTGCTCGCGCGAGAGTAGTTCGTACGCCATTTCATCCACTTCCCGCTGCGCCGTGTTGATGGCGGTCTCATTTTCCCGCACGTACGCGCAAAGCCGCTCGTCCCGCTGCAGCCATGCGTCCACGGCCGACTCCACCGCCTGCTGCGCCAGGGCCGCCATCGCCAAAAGCTTGTCTTTCAACTCCAGCAATTGCTGGTGAAAATGAATTCGGGGCAATTGTCCCTCCTGCCGGGTTTCGCCTGAGTTCCAGGTGCCCCAGCGCTGCCCTGGTTCGGGCAGCGTCGGACTTCACACGAAACCAATCTTCGTATTGTGCAACGACGCCGATAAATACTCTGCAAATTTTACGGGCCCACCGTTACTCCGGTGAGCCGCCACGCTGCCTGCGCTTTCGACGCGTCCAGTCCCCTAAGGTAACGATGCGCGTCGCCGCGCGTGAATCCCACCTCCGTCGCAGATGCCGAACGGAGGGGGCACCCTCACCAAAACGTTCAATTGTCGGCATCCAGAGCATCTTGCCAGTCTCCTCGGCAAGGTTCCCCGGATCGCTTCCTAACCTCCAACTCACGACGGGACCTGGCCCGATTGCCTTACTTCCGCCAATTGAACGCTGGACGCTGACGACTGAGCGCTGTTTTCACCCCAACCTCTTTTCCGCCTCCTTCGCCGCCTCGTAAATCTCGTCGAACGACTCCACTGCGTACAGCACCTTCTGCTCCTCCGATACCAGGAACTGCTGCTCCATCACCAGGTCGAGATCGAAAGCCCGTATCTCGGGCCGCCCCTCGATCACATGCGTCCCCTCGCCATGCGATGAGATGAGCCCGCTGCCGTAGAGCTTCACCTTGCCCTTCTGTCGAATCACGCCAAACTCCACCGTGAACCAGAACAGGCGCCCCATTTTCTCGAGCTTCTCCTTGTCCGCCATCAGACCCGCGCAAACTCGCCCGTAGTGCTGGAGAAAATCGGCAAACACCGGATGCGCGTGCATGGGCACGTGCCCGAAGACATCGTGAAAGATGTCCGGCTCCGGCGTGTACTCCATCGACTCGCGGCTCCGGATGTACGTCGTCGTGGGAAACTGGCGCGCTCCGAGCATCTCGAAGAAGGCATCCGGCGGCAGAAACCCGCTTACCGGCGTCGCATTCCATCCCGTCCTCGGCGACAGCCGCCGGTTGACCTCCGCCAGGTTCGGAATCGTGTCTTCCTGGAGCCCAATCTGCTCGAACCCGTTTAGATACTCCTCGGCCGCGTGCTCCCGCAGCTGCGGCATCCGCCGCCGCACGAGCTCCGCCCACACCGTGTGCTGCTCTTCGCTATAGGCCTCCCACTTCTGCCGAATAAGATACGGCTCAGCCACGCTCAGCGGCTCGCCCCCCTGCTTTCCCGTGCCGAAATGTTTCTGTGCCTCCGCCATCCCTGGAGGATTCATTTCTCCCACCCCCGGCAAAACGTTAGAGAATTTCACCCGTCCTGCACGGATGTCAACCCCATTCCCCGCGCCCTGTGCGCCCATCGCTCTTCGCCCAAAAATCCCCCTCCTCGTAACGCCCGGGTCCTCTCCAGCACTATCCCTCCAAATTCCGGGCCCCCTAACGAGAAAGGAAAAACGATATGGCCAACCCCGTTTCCACTCTGCAAATCACCATTGACACCGGCGACGACGATCTGCGCGGCGACAGCACCGCCACCGCCTACCTCATCGCGCTCCACGGCGGCTCGACCCGCGAGTACTCGACCACCCTCAAGAAGGAAACCGATCCCAGCTGGTCGAACAACACCACCAGCGGTCCCATCGTCTGGAATCTTCCCCCAGGCCTGACCGACCACAACATCAAGCGCTTCGGCATTCGCCTGCAGTCCCACGACAGCGGATTTGAGACCGACGACAACTGGAACATCAATCGCGTTCTGGTTACCTATCCCGGTCCAGGCGGATCGGAAGTCACCCTGATCCAGGAGTCCGGCGTCCCGCTCTTCCGCCTCACTGCGGACCAGCCGCAGTGGGAGACGACCGAAATTGCCTGAGCCAAAGCCCTCCCTTCGAGCGCTCCCTGCTCCATCCAACGGGCTGCCCTGCCGGATAACCCTCCGCACCGGAGCAGCCCAACCTCTGCAGGCTTGCCTCTTCCAGCTACTTCTCCCCCTTCTTTTTCGCCACCATCTCCGGCGGCTTCTTCTCTGGCAAGGGCGCAGGCACCGGCGGCAGATCGTAAACTTCGACAGCGCCATTGCGCAAAATCGCGAACCGTTTCCCATCCGGCGACAGGGCCACATTCTGCCCCGCCGTGAGCACGGGCGACGCATCCCTGACCAGCACCAGCTTTCCGCTCTCCGTGTCGTAAACCCCGGCGATCTGGGCCTGGATATCTTCCGGATACAGGGCGTCGAAGCTGGAGATCGGGCGGCTCACCTCGATCGACTCGTACAGGAAACGGCTCCCGTTCTCCGCCGAATTGAACCACCCCCAAACAAAGCGGTTCTGCCAGCGATCCCGCCACAACTCGCCGGCGCCGTCGGTTGATACTGCGATCACCTGCCGGTCGTCCGCGTCGCCATAACATCCCACCACCAGCACCACGTTCGCGCTCAGTGGCCGCGCCGAAGGCTGGCAGGACGACTTCACGTCCGCCACGATCCGCGGCGCCCCGTCGAACGGCACATCGCGCAACACCCACCTCCCCTGCGCCCTGCCCTCCAGCAGATCCAGCAGCCCGTCGCCGGTCAGCGGCAGCAGCGTGGCTGCGTTCCCCTCCGTCTCGTCCATCGGCGTCTTTTCCCCCAGCGGATAGATCATCACCTTCACCGGCTGCAACTGTCCCAGCCGCCGAGGCCCCAGCGGCTCCTGCTGCTGCAGCTTGATCGGATCGTTCGTCTCCACCACCAGGAGCTTGCGGTTTGACGACACCTGGATGGCCCGGATCCCGTCGTGAAAGGTCATGAACGGCCTGAGTTCGAGCGTCTCGTCGATTAGGAACAGCGAGTCCCGCACCCGCACCAGGAACTGGCCATCTTTATAGGGCCACAGGTACTGGGAGCGGTCGTGCATCCGCCACTTCGCCTGCCGGATCACCCTTCCCGCTTTCAGATCCAGCACCACGGCGCGGATCTCCTGGTCGTCGTCGCTCGCCGGATCCCCCGGGACTCGCGTCAGCAGGCCGCCCATGCGAAAGGTGAACAGGAGGTGATCGTCGTCAAAGAAATCCAGCGCCGCCGAGGACAGCCGGTAGGTCAGATAAAACGCCCCGGGCGGCTGGTATCCCATCGGATCCACCGGAATACTCACCGCCGGCTGCAAATCCGGCGGAGGTGCGGGAACCGGTTTCTTCTCCGCCGCCAATACGGGCAGCGCCGCCAGTACGGCCGTCGCCGCCCACCCTGCCCGTTGTATCGTTCGCACGCGCGACATAGGTTTCTGCCTCCATTCTTCGCGCCCTTCGCCTCGAAGAGCAACTCCCCTGCGAAGTCACGTCATTCCTGTGTCGCGCTTTGCCATTTGACGCCGCGCCGCATTGTGCGTATAAAACGGTGTCTAACGAATGCACATGAAGACGCCGCACGCCCCCTGCCGTGTCTTCGAGGCAAACCCACTATGGCTCGAATGCAGGAAGCTCGCGAAACACCCACCACTCGCCGCTCCTCTCGCTCGACTTCGATCAAATCCGCCCCGTCGGGCGAAAATAAGCAAATGCTCCAGGACTATCAGAACGCTCTCCAGCTGATGCAGCAGGGCAAGTACGAGAAAGCCCGCGTCCTCTTCGAAAAACTCTCCCGCGACGGTTCTCCGGAAATCCTCGAGCGCTGCCGCGTCTACCTTACCGTCTGCGAGCGCAATTCCAAAGAGTCCTCGCTCTCCTTCAAAAGCTCCGAAGAGCAGTACGACTACGCCGTCTCCCTGCTCAACACCGGCTCGTACGAGGAAGCCCGCGACCAGTTCGAGGCCATCCTGGGCAAGGCGCCTCAGGCGGATTTCGCCCACTACGGCATGGCTCTGCTGAGCAGCGTGACCGGCCAGGCGGAGGAAGCTCTGGAGCACCTCAGCCGCGCCATCGAGCTCAATCCGTCCAACCGCATCCAGGCGCGCTCGGATCCCGATTTCGTCGACATGGCCGACGACCCCCGTTTTACCGAGCTCCTCTATCCTGAGACGAGCTAAGGGAAAAGGCGGAAGCTGCTCTTCCGGCTTCCGTCTCGTCCCGGCTGGTTTAGACTCCTATGGGTAAGTCTTTTTGATCGGTGACTGCTAAAGCCGCGAACACCGTCTCCCCCGCAGGCCTGCGTGTCGTCGCGATCGGTGGAGGAACGGGTCTTTCCACCCTTCTGCGTGGCCTCAAGCTGCGCGTGCCCCACGCCGGTCTCCTCACCCAGCCCACCGCAACTCCCCTGATCGCCGACCTCACCGCTGTTGTCACCGTTACAGACGACGGGGGGTCCAGCGGCAGGCTCCGCCGTGACTTCAACATGCTGCCCCCCGGCGATCTGCGCAACTGCATGGTCGCTCTCTCCGAAGATGAGCGTCTCATCTCCCGCCTCTTCCGCCACCGCTTCGACAAAGGCGACCTCGAAGGCCACAACTTCGGCAATCTCTTCATCGCAGCCCTCACCGAGATGACCGGCGATTTCGCCCGCGCCATTCGCCTCTCCGCGGAAATTCTCGCCACCCGCGGCCACATCTTCCCGGCTACCTCCGCCAACGTCACCGTGACCGCGCGCATGGAAGACGGCTCGATTGTCCGCGGCGAAACCAACATCACGGCCAGCCGCCAGCGCATTGTCGAGCTCGTGCTCGACCCGCCCGGCCCGCCTCCGCCCCCGGAAACCCTCGCAGCCATCGCCGCCGCCGACCTCATCACCGTCGGACCTGGCTCGCTCTACACTTCCATCGTCACCAACCTGCTCGTGAAGGACATTCCGGAAGCTCTCGCCGCCGCCCAGGGCACGCGGGTGTTCGTCTGCAACCTCATGACCCAGGTCAACGAGAGCCTGCACCTCAGCGCGTCCGAGCACATCAAGCGCATCTACGAACATGCCGGCCGCCCCATTTTCGACTACGCCCTTGTCAACACCGCACCTGTTTCCGAGGAGCTGCGCCAGCGTTACGCCGCAGAAGGCGCCGAAACGACCATCGCCGACATCGATCGCGTCGAGGCCCTTGGCGTTCAGTGCATCACCGGCAATTTCGCCGCTGAAGGCGATGTGCTCCGCCACGCCGCCGATCGCGTCACCGACGCTCTGCTGGCCCTCCCCGTTCGCACTCCGGCGGTCGCAGCGCGCTGAACCCGCAAGGGGATCTTCATCGCGCCGGCGTTTCCGGTTTGCGCCGCCCCGGTCGCGTCCAGTTCTGCGGTCGCCTCCTGCAGCGCGGCACTCAATCGGCGCGCTGCGGACACTGACAAAACCCTGAGCGAAGCCTCGAATCGCTCCGCGCGTGCCGCATGGACCTTCTCCATCAGGACCCGCCCCCTGCCGCTCAGCATGAGGGCGCGCTGCCGCCGATCGGCCACACCCTCCGTTCGCCCCACCCAGCCGCGCCGCACCAGTTTGTCGATCATCTGACTCGTCGCCGGCCGCGACAGCCCTGCATTCTCGGCCACTGCGGACACGGTTCGCGGAACCTGGACAAAATCGAGCACCGCCAGCTGCGCAAGAGTCAGGTCCGCACGATGCACCAGCGGCAGCATACGCCCCGCGTCGTGGCGATGCATCGCCCGCATGAACCGCCCCACCAGCTTCGCCAGGGCTGTTCGTTCTCCCAATCTTAGTTTCATAACTGAAACTATGTTGTCAACCACACGATTCTTTAGTCAATAGGCGGGGAACGAACTGATGTACGATGCTCCCTGCCGGCCGGGCTCCACCCGGTTGAAACCTGTCGGGCAAAGGCAGCCGCGCCTTGCCTTGCGGCGGCCCAGCTCTGCCCAGGGCGACCAGATCTCCGGAACACGGGTCCCGCCCGGGCATCTGCCTCCGCCACCGTTGCGACCGCCCTGCGCTATGCTTTTTGCTATGCGCAGCGGTTTCGCCTTGTTTCTGCTCTCCACGGCCGTCGCGCTGGGGCAACAGCCGCGCCCCGAGGATCTCTTCAATCAGGCCATTCAGGATCAGCAGCAGGGAAACTACGCCGCGGCGATCCACGACTACGAAGAAGTGCTCAGGCTGCAACCGGACAAACTGGAGGCGCGCGCCAATCTGGCGGTGGCACTGGCCCACGAACGCCACTACGACGAAGCGATCCGGGAATACCGCCAGGTTCTGGCCGCCGCGCCACACGACCCGGGACTCCTCGTCGACCTCGGGCTCGCCTATTACAAGAAGGCCGACTATCAGGACGCCGAGCAACAGTTTGAGATGGCCACCCGATTCGAGGCTCCCGATTCCCGGCTCTCCGTTCTTCTCGGCGACTGCGAAGTCCACACGGGCCACGCCGCGGAAGCCGCTGCGACCCTGCTGCCCCTGGAACCGGCAAACACTTCGAATCCGGACTTCGAGTATGTCCTCGGGACCGCCATGATCCAGTCCGGACACCGGCTTGATGGCGTGGACCGTCTGGAACGGGTGGGCGCCGCGGCACAGAACGCGAATGCTTACATGCAGGCCGGATCGACGCTGATGGATCTAAACCGGTTTGCGCGCGCGCAAACCGATCTGGAGGCGGCTCTGCGTCTGGATCCCAATCTCTCCGGAATCTATACGAATCTGGGCATGGCCAGGGATATGAACGGGGATGCCGCGGCGGCCGAACCCGATCTGCGCGAGGCATTGCGCCGCAATCCGAACGACTTCAACGCCAACCTGTATCTCGGCTCGATTCTCTACAAGCGACGGGATATGACGGAAGCCAGGACGTTTCTGGACCGCGCGCTGCAGATCGAACCCGCCTCCCCCACGGCTCGCTACCAGGTCGCCATGTGGGAGAGCACGTCGGGCGACTATGCGGCGGCCGCCCGGGATCTGGAAGCGCTCGAAAAGGCTCATCCTGACTGGCTGCAGCCGCATGTCGAGCTGGCCGTCGTGTATTACCGGCTCAATCGTCCGGCCGATGGCATGCGCGAGCGGGACATCGTCGCCAGAATCAGGGCCAACCAGCAGAAGGCCGGACCGCCGGAGATCCAGCAACCTTAATAAGGGTAGGGCGCGTTGGCCTTCACTACCCGAATATCGTGATCCGTGAAGACGAAATGGCTGTCGGGCAACTTCACCCTGGGCATATGGCAGCTAGTGCAGTTCGCTTTGGCTACCGGGCAAACCTTCGCGTGCGGCGGTGCCTGAGAAGCGGCGGCGGAGTGGCAGGCGAGGCATCTGCTGTCGTAGAACGCCGCGTTGCGAACGACCTCCTGATGCGGGTCGTGACAGGCAACGCAGCTGATACGCGCATCGGCGCCGTCGAAGCAACGGCTCAACGCCAGACGATACGGCTGGAAGCGGACATTGGAGGGCCCCCGCCAGCCCGCGCGGACGACCAGGTCAAAGGAGCGATGGCATTGCCCGCAAAAGTCCGAAAGATCCTCCGACGAGAGCCGGCCGAGCTGCGGTGGAGTCACGCTGGTGTCGCCGGCCATCATCGCTTCGCTGTGGGCTTCCGCGCCAACGTGGCAGTGCCCGCAGGTGACTCCCGGCTCTGCGGTGGCCAGGCTTAGCTGGCGATTGACGACGGCATTGGTGGAGTGGCATCCGAAGCAGGTCGTCACACCCTCTGTCAGCAGCGGTCGACCGATCGCCTCTGCAAGAGTGGTGGGATGAAGGCGATCGTCTCCAATCGTCACATCCAGGCTCTGGATCGAAGGATAGTAGCTGACCATGCTCTCGTAGAACTGGCCGTCCCACTCCAGCAGCCAGGTCTGCGCACCCGATCCCATCGACCACTGCACGGGAATGGAGATCGTTTGTGCGCCGTCGGTGACGCTGTAGATCGTCCGGCCGTTTTTCGTCACCAGAGAGTAAGCATAATCGCCCCTGTGGACCGACAGATTCGGGTGCGCACTCAGCTCGGGATTGTCGCCGGGTACCTGCATGGCGCGGCCCATCTGGGTGTCGGGCTGCGTCGCCGCCTCGCGCGCATGGCAGCCCGCGCAGCTCCCCGATGTTTGAGCCGCCACGGCGCTGACCCAGATCGAGAACATGCCGAGCAACAGGACAGCCCTACATATTGGCATCGGCGCCCGTCTGGTTTTGCTCGAGGGAGAGGCAGACCAGCCGTTCCCGCCGCGCATCCTCTCGCTGCCCCAGTTCGGAGTACACCTTCGCCAGCGCCAGGTGGACTTCGAGGTTTGCAGGCTCGATTTTCAGCGCTGCTTCGATGTGAGGAAGCGCTTCCTTCCCATGGCCGGTCTCCAGCAGGTCACGCCCCAGCACCAGTTGCGCCATGCCCAGGGACGGATCCTCTGCAGCGGACTTTTCCGCATTCTGAAGCGCAGCCGCATATTCTCCCTGCATACCCAGCGCCCAGGCCAGCATCGCCTGGTCGACCGCGCCTGAAGGATTCACCGCCAGTTCGTCGCGAAACTGTGCGATCGCGCCATCGGGATCGGTATTGAACAAGAGGTATCCGTAAAAATAGTGAAGATTGGCGGCGGCTGGAAAACGGCTGAAAGCCAGCTCGAATCCCTGGCGTCCGGCAGCAAAGTCTCCGCGCATAATGCTGCTGGCTGCTCCCCCTGCTGCCGTCACCAGATCGCGCTGGCTCGGATCGATGTCCTGGGGAAGAATCGGCATGCGCAGGCCCGCCAGTCCCAGACCTGTAATCACATCGTCGCTCAGAGCGCCATGCCGGACCAGAATGCCGTATTGCCCCAGAGCCTCCTCGAATCGGCCCAGCCTTGTCAGTAAGAGCGCTTCGTGGAAGTGGAGGATGCCCGCATTGCGCGGATCGTTCGCGGCGCCCAGCGAAACAGCCTGCGCGAGATCTTTCAGCGCGTCAGAGAACTGGCCCTCTTCAAATTCGCACTGGCCGCGCAGGGCAAAGGCCGGCCCTGCCTTCGGCATCAGGGCCAGGTAATGGGTGAGCGCATCGGCCGCGGATGCATACGAGTTCGCGCCATATTGCAGCGCGCCCAGGTACCACCACCCCTGAGACCACTGCGGATTCAGACGCACCCCGTCCTGATAGAGCAGGATCGCCCGTGGCAGATCTCCCGCCTGCCGGGCAGCCTCCGCGCTGGAGGAAACCTGCGCAAAGCCTGGCGTCGCGGACTGTGCCCAAACGAAAACACCAGTCTGCACCAGGACCACGCTGCGGACGCAGGCTTTCATCAACGCTCTGCAGAAGGTCGCCTCTCTGCCGGCGGGATTCCTGCGCGTTCCGGGGGTCGAGCCGATGGGGCTCGTAACGATCTGCTGGGCCTGCATTTTCTCACCTGGACAATAGCACACAACCTATTGCCTGGCCGAGCGATAGCCCTGTCGTCACATTGGGCTTGACAATCGCATTTTGCAAAGCGTATCACTAAATCGTTTGACTTAGCCACCCAGGCTTCGAGTGTCCGGAAAGCTCGCGTGGATTCTCGACAGTCCAGGCTTTGTCCCAGCTGCGCCTTCGCGGCCGAGGGAAGAGCTTCATCGTGAAAACAGTTTAACCAGTCGCGTAATAACCGTCTTGTAATGTAATCGCTTTCAGGTTCGGCCCCAGGTTCGACAAAACAAGAAGGTCGCCCGAGCGGCGACCCACATCAATACGCATTTTGCACAGGAGGCTTTATGACGTACCGCCAGAATCCTGCTGGATTCGGAAGGTCGCGCACGCTCGCAATTCTCCCCGCTTTGCTCGCAATCTGTATCCTTTGCCTTCCCGCAACGCACGCTCAACAGCTGACCGGCACACTGAGCGGCACTGTCTTTGACACCTCGGGAGGCGTCGTTCCCGGCGCTCAGGTCATTCTCACAAACCAGGCCAGTGGCGACCAGCGTACCGCGGTGGCCGATGGAGCAGGTCGGTTTGTGATCACCGCGGTCCAGCCTGCTACTTACGGTCTCAAAGTACAGGCCAAAGGCTACTCCGCCTGGGAGGAAACCGGCATCGTCATGAGTACCGGCGATCACCGCGATATCCCCAACATCCGGCTGAAAATCGGCACGGTCGCCAGCACGGTTCAGGTCGTGGGTGGCGGCGCCGATGTCGTTCCCACCGATACCGCCGAGATCAGCACTTCTCTTAACGAGAAGATGATCGATAACTTCCCCCTCGCGGGCCGAGATGCCGGAGAGTTACTCAAAGTGATGCCGGGAATGGCGCTCAACAATAACGCCGGCGGCGCCTCAAAAACCTTCTCCAGCATGGACGTGGAAGTGGGCTCCAACAATGGCCCCGTCGGCGACTTTTCTTCCAACGGCACCCAGCCCAACGGAACCATGGCCTACATGCTCGATGGCGCCGACCTGGTCGATCCTGGTAACTTCGGCACACAGATCGCCAACATCAACCAGGACATGGTCGGGAACATCAAATTTCTGTCCGCGGATTACAGCGCGGAGTACGCCAAGGGTCCGGCCATCTTCGAGGCTTTCAGCCGGAGCGGCGGAAAGCAGTTTCACGGAGAACTGTACCTCTATACGCATAACTCGGCGCTTGACACTGTCGACGCATACACCAAAAGCCAGGGCGGGACGAATGCCGGCCAGAGTTACTACTACATCGGCGGCAATGTTGGCGGCCCCGTGCTTCTGCCCTTTACACACTTCAACAGCGGCCGCAACAAGTTGTTTTTCTGGTTTGGGTATGAGTACATGATCCAGCATCCGGCAGGCTCGATCATCAACTACAACGTACCCAATCCCGCCCAGCTTTCCGGCGACTTCAGCAATTCCGGGGTGCCGGCGGCCGCCATCAGCACCTGGCCGAATTTCTACAATCAGCTTTCGAAAAACGTCCCCGCCGGTGGAAGTGCAACATCGTTTCCCACGTCGGACATGGATCCCAACATGGTTGGCATCCTCAAGCTCTACCCCAAGCCGAACGAGACCCCATCAGCCGCCGATGGCTATTACAACTACCGCTACGTAAACACGTCTCCCCAGGACCGCTGGGAGGCTTCCGGCAAACTCGATTACGCAATCAGCGACAACACCAAGCTATCCGGTTCCTACACCTACCAGAAAGAGAGCGATCTGGCTCCGATCTCCATCTGGTGGGCGATCCCGAACACCCTGCCCTACCCCAGCCCCGGAGCCTCCGCCACCGCGACTTACGTTATTAATACCAACCTGACGCACGTCTTTAACGCGACCACGACCAACGAGACCGTTTTCAGCTGGTCGCACTTCGAAAACCCCTACAGCCTCGCAAATCTCAACGCCGTGTCGCGCTCGGCCAACAACTTCAGCGCGCAGGGGCTGTTCGGCAACACAACCACTCAGATCCCTAACTTTGAACCGGACTACTGCTGCAGTGAGCAGTTGGCCAGCATCAACTACTATCCCATGACCTCGCCTTCGGGTCCGCTGGGGTCCGGTACTTTTGGTGGCATCAAACAGGTCCCGGCCATCTACGACAACTTCACAAAAGTATTCGGTCCACACACCGTAAAGGTGGGTTTCTACTGGGATGAGAGCTCGAATCAGCAAAACAGCAACGGACCGGACAACGGAACATACAACTTTATCAACTCCGGCCAGAACTCCACGACCAACGACGTCGCGGATATGATGCTGGGTTACATAAATTCGTATCAGCAGCAGAATAAGGACGTGGCTCAGGACAATGCGTATCACCAGGTTTCGTTCTACGCCCAGGACTCGTGGCGAACAACCTCAAGGCTGACGCTCAACTTCGGACTACGGTTCGACCACATCGGCCAGTGGTATGGTTTCAATGATTTCTCAGCGGGCAATCAGGTTTGGGACGCAGCTGACTACAATAACGGAACCAATGCGCCAAACAACACCGGCCTGCTCTGGCACGCCACCGATTCCAGCATCCCCATCTCCGGATTCGTCTCGCCCACGTTCTACTATGCCCCTCGCGGAGGCTTTGCCTTCGACGTTTT
This sequence comes from Acidobacteriaceae bacterium, assembly GCA_035508305.1. GTDB lineage: Bacteria > Acidobacteriota > Terriglobia > Terriglobales > Acidobacteriaceae > Palsa-343. The sequence continues at coordinate 55,527 of DATJNE010000046.1, forward strand.
CGGCACCGGCAAAACCGTCGTCCGCGGCGGATTCGGAGTCTTTCGTTACCAGGCAACCAGCGAAACCGCCGAGGCCGGTAACGGTCCGGCCGGCTCCTTTGAATACCAGACGACGACTCCATTCGACGGCATCGCAAACGTTTCGACTTTTACGCCCCCCTCCAGCGTGGCCCAGAACGGCTCCAGCATCGATGCCATGCAGATGGGCGACGACCGCGCGCCCTTCACGAATGACTGGAATCTCACCGTCTCTCAGGCGCTTCCACGGCGCTCCGTCCTTGACATCTCCTATGTCGGCAACCGCAGCGGAGACGAATACATGGACGGAACCAACAGCAATCTCTATAACCTCAACAACGTACCGGCTGCCGGCATTTTTGGCGCCGACCCGATGACCGGAACCATGGTTTCTCCGGCGCCTCCTCCCTGCTCCACCACCAGCCCGAGCAGTCAAAGCCTCTACTGCCAGGCCAATCCAGCCGTCTACTCACAGACCTATAACCAGAACGACTGGCGCCCGCTCAGGAACTACCAGAATGTATTCCTCATCACCCACGCCCCCTATTCGAACTACAACGCATTGCAGATCAGCTATACCAAACAGACCGGTCCGGTCACTTTCCTGACCAATTACACATTCTCCAAAGTGCTTGGTATCCGCGATGGCGGCTCCAACAATGGATCCGGCAACGGCACCGGGCTCGATCCTTTCGACCTCCGCGCCAATTACGGTCCGCTCTATTACGATCACACCCACATTCTCAACCTCACTTATAACTGGTCGCTTCCCACGTTCATTCGCAGCAGCGCTATCGGACCGAAGATTCTGGGCGGCACCATTAACGGATGGCAGATATCGGGATATACCGCGTTCCAGAGCGGCTATAATCTCCAGATGCTGACGGGCGGCACATTCAATGCCCAGTATCCCAGCGCCCTGACTGTTCCGACCGTAGCCAACCCGAACCTTCCCGACAACAGCATCACGCTGCCGAACGGGTTGAAAGCAGTCGGCATCAGCCCGACCACCTACTTTGGGACTTTTGCCTACAATGCGCTCGTTCCGAGTCTGACCTGCAACCCAACAAAGAATCTCCATTATGCGCAGCGCTTCAACCCCGGTTGCTTTGCGGCGCCTGCGTACGGGCAGCAGGGACAATACAACATGCCCTATATGAGAGGGCCGAATTATTGGGACAACGATCTCGGCGTCTACAAGGACTTCCACTTCGACGAGCAGCGATATATTCAGTTCCGGATTTCGGCTACCAACTGGCTCAATCACCCGCTCCGTCAGTTTGGCCTCGCCAACAACAGCGACGAGGAGGTTAGTTTTATCGGGACCGACAATGCCACCTGTTCCGGCTGTGTGACAGCCAGCGGCGCTCCCATTCAGGTGCAGTATTTGTCTCCCACCAACACCAATGCAACGACAACCGGGGTGCCTGCCTTCAAAACCGGAGCGCGTTTTGTCACCCTTGCCACAAAGTTCTACTTCTGAAACTGGATCGCGCACCAAACAACGACGGGGTGGCCGAGGCCGCCCCGTTGTCATCTTCCCGCACTATGCTCAACTTTCGGCGGCACCTTCCCATCTTTCTTGTCTTCTGCTTGCTGGCCTTCACCGGAAGCGAACTGATTCATTCTCAGAGCCAGGCTTCACCGATCCGATTCGACATTGCATCTATTCCCTTTCGTTTGGAGAATGATGCGACCCCGGCCCGGAATGCCCCGGAGGCCATGGCGGGTGGGGTAGCGGTTTTCGACTACAACGGCGACGGACGCCCGGATATCTTCTTCACGAATGGCGCCAACATCGCGACGCTGAAGAAAGATTCACCCAAATATCGAGATCGGCTCTTCCGTAACGATGGCAACGGCCACTTCACCGACGTCACGGATCAGGCCGGTGTCGCCGGCTCGGGCTACGACGTCGGCGTCGCAATCGGCGATTACGATAACGATGGTTGCCCGGACATTTTTGTTGCCGGCGTCTATCACAACACGCTGTACCACAACAACTGCAATGGAACGTTCACCGATGTTACTGCCAGGGCCGGGCTTGCTCAGAGAATCGACCCCCAATATGGGCCTCTCTGGTCCGTGGCGGCAGCCTGGGTTGACGTGAACAACGATGGGCTTCTGGACCTGTTTGTCGTGAATTACATGCAATGGACCTATACCGACAGGGCGCGGTGTGCCTATCGCGGCGTGGCCGACTACTGTCATCCGCGGTACTACAAGCCGGTTCCCGATCAACTCTATCTCAACAATGGCGACGGAACCTTCACCGATGTATCTCAGGCATGGGGAATCCGCAGCCATTTGGGGAAGGGGATGGGGGTCGGAGTAGCCGATTATGATCTGGATGGCCGCCAGGATCTTTTTGTGACAAATGACTCCGACTATGAGTTTCTTTTTCACAACCTGGGCAATAAGTTCGAGGAGGTTGCGTTTAGAGCGGGTGTTGCGCTCCCCCAGGACGGAGACTTCGTTTCCGGCATGGGCCTCGATTTCCGGGATATCAATAATGATGGGTATCCGGATATTGCTTATGCGGCTCTGAACGACCAGACCTTCCCCCTCTACGAAAACAGCGGTAAAGGCGACTTCATCGATATCACCGACTCGAGCGGTATGCGCGACCTCACCATGAAGATGGCCGGCTATGGAGTTGGATTCTACGATTTCGACAATGATGGCTGGAAGGACATGTTTGTTACTCGCGGTCACGTCGAATCCATGGCGGTCCCCGGTGCAGATATCGACCAATACAACACTGTCTTCCACAATCCTGGAAAAACCGGGCAATGGATCGCACTGACGGCAGAGGCGGGACTCACTGCCCGTGCGGCGGCGCGTCACCGAGGCTGCGCCTTCGGCGATCTGGATGGCGATGGACGCGTGGATGTCGTCGCCACTGCCCTCAATGCTGACGCCGAGATCTGGATGAATCGAAGTGAGAATTCCAATCACTGGCTGGACATCGCCCTGCGAGGCACAAAGAGCAATCGCGACGGCATTGGTGCGCGCATCAAGGTGGTTACCGCGAGCGGAACCCAATATAACCACATGACCACGAGCGTGGGGTATGCGTCTTCCAGCGACGGCCCCGTGCACTTCGGGCTCGGTCCGGACGCACGTGCCGCACTGGTCGAGATATGGTGGCCATCGGGAACTGTGCAGACTCTCCGCAATGTAGACGCTGACAGAGTGTTGAGGGTAGTGGAGCCGCGGCAATAACCCGGCACGGCGCGCTCGAAATCGACGTACACTCATTGCACACCCGACTTTCTGGAACGCGGATTCGCGACCGATCTCCGCACACAAAGCCGCAGGCGGGCGTCCCTCAACTCACCGCCTCTCGAAAGTCGTCGACATCGTCGAGCAGATCCCCTTCCTCGACAGATAGAAGCCCCAGAGCCTGCCGCTCGAACAAGCGCCGGTAGATGCCTCCGTGGATCCGCACGAGCTCCTCGTGCCGACCCTCCTCCACAACCTCTCCGCGGTCGAAGACCAGGATCCGGTCGAGCATCCGCACCGTCGCCAGCCGATGCGCGATCACGATCGCTGTCCGGCCTGCGATCAGCCGCTGCATCGCCTCCTGGATCAGCGCTTCTGACTCCGAGTCCAGAGACGACGTCGCCTCGTCCAGCACCAGCACCGGTGCGTTTGCAAGGAACGCCCTTGCCAATGCGACACGTTGCCGCTCGCCACCGGAGAGCTTCACGCCTCGCTCGCCCACCAGCGTGGCATAGCCCTTGGCCTGTCGCTCGATGAAGTCGTGCGCGTTGGCCAGCCGCGCCGCTTCTTCGATCTCCCACTGCTTCGCGCCCGGCCGCCCGTACGCGATGTTCTCCGCCAGCGACCGATGGAACAGAATCGGCTCCTGGGGCACCAGCGCGAGTTGCGCGCGCAGCGAGTCCTGTGTGACATGCGCGATGTCCTGCCCATCGACAAGGATGCGCCCGTCCGTGACATCGTACAGGCGATGCAGCAGCTTCACGAACGTCGTCTTGCCGGAGCCCGAGTGCCCGACCAGCCCCACCCGTTCACCCGGCTCGATGCGCAGCGTGAAGTCGCGGAACAGCGCCTCGGTCTGCATCCCGTACCGAAACGTCACCTTCTCGTAGACGATCTCTCCCGAACCCACACGAATCGGTCTGGCATCCGCGCGATCAGCCACGCCCAGCGGCAGCGATTCGAAGGCGACCATCTCTTCCATGTCGTTCACGCCGCGCTGCAGATTAGCGATGTGTTGCCCGGTGTCGCGCAGATAGCTGTGCACGATGAAGTAGCTGGTGAGCACGAACGTCACGTCGCCCGCCGACGCACGCCCGCGCCACCACAGCCAGACCGCGGATCCGACGACCAGCGTGCGCAGCGCCAGCAGCGCGATCATCTGCGCCGCCCCGCTGTGCGAGGCGAACATCCACGTCCGCCGCGTGCGCCGGCTCCATTTGTTCAGCACCACGCTCAGCCGTCCGTCTTCGCGTTCCTCCGCGCCAAAGGTCTTCACCGCCGTGTTGCACGTAATGGCGTCGGCCAGCGAGCCGCCCAGCCGCGTATCCTGCGCGTTCGAGAGCCGCGCCGCTGGCGCGATCCACCCCAGCGACAACGACACCGAGATCGACACGTAGACCAGCGCACCCGCGCCCACCAGCATCCCCATCGCCGGCCAGCGCCACCCCAGCAACAGCGGACATCCGATCAGCACCAGAAGCGCCGGCAGCAAAGCCAGCAACAAGGTGTCATCGAGCATGTCCACCGCCCAGATGCCGCGTGTGATCCGCCGCACGATGGAGCCGGCAAAGTTGTTCGCGTGCCAGTCGGTGGAGAAGCGCTGCACGCGCCAGAAGGCTTCGCTGGCCATACGCCGCATCAGCCGCGTCGTCAGGCGCACGATGCCGAGAAAGGCGAGGTACCGCGCCGCCGCCAGCACAGCGCCCAGGCTCGCCATCGCCAGAATCGCGTACCCTGCCGCGAGCAGAGCATCCACGCGTGGTCCACCGCGGGCCACCGCATCGACCAGATGTCCCGAATAAACCGGCAGCAGCAGATCGGCACCGGTCGCAATGAGCATGCACGCCGCCACGCCCGTCACGCACCACCCCTCACGTCGCCAGTGGCGCATCAGGAACGCCAAGACCTCGCCCACCACATTCCTGGAATTGCGTTCAACAGAACGGCTCATACCATCCTCAAAGGATCCGCTCACGAAAACAGTTCTGCTGCGGTCCTCGGCTAAAGAGAAAGTTCGCTGTAACAGGCACAGCTGGCGCCTGGAGACAAACCGTCCCGGGAGGAGGTCGCTCTACGGCCTGCCTGACAGAACCTGAACTGGAACCGGACTAGTGAAGGAAGCTGACGAAAAAGGCTCCGGGCCGCTGCGCTTTGGGGTCGCTGACCGATCGATTGATTCTCATGGACGCCTTCCTTTCGTCAGTAGTGGTTCAACTACTCTACCACGATTTTGCGGGCAGATCGTCAAGAACACCGCCCATCTTCGGCCTCGCCCAAACTGGCTCCCCATGTTGCCGGGTCGCCACTCGCTATTGGCCACCCGCTGTTCTCTTGAGTTGCCCGCACGCTGCATAAATGTCTCGTCCGCGCGGCCGCCGCACGAAGGCCGGAACACCCTGGTCCCGCAAGCGCTCCTGGAAGCGCGCCACATCTGCCGGGCGCGGCATCGCGAACGGCACGCCCGGCCCTGGATTCCAGGCGATCAGATTCACCTTCGCTGGAAACTGCGCCCGCCGCACCAGTCTCACTACCTCATCGGCGTGCTCCACGCAGTCGTTCACGCCGCCGAGCAGAACGTACTCAAACGTCACCCGCTCCTTCTGCCGCAGCGACACCTGGCGCACCGCCTCCATCACCTCGCCGATGCTCCACTTCCGCGTGATGGGCATGATGCCTTCCCGCACCGCGTCGGTGGGCGCGTTGAGCGAAATCGCCAGTTTCGGCCGTACCTTTTCCTGCGCGAACCGCAAAATCCCCGGTACAATCCCCGACGTCGACACCGTCATGCGCGACTCGGGAATCTCCATCGGCCCGGTCAGCAGCCGCACCGCCGCCATGAAGGCGTCGTAATTGAGAAACGGCTCCCCCATTCCCATGAAGACCAGGTTGATGCGGTCGCGCCCCGGCTCGGCGCCCTGCCGCTTCAGCACCGCCGCCACCTGTCCCGCAATCTCACCTGCCGTCAAATTGCGGACAAGCCCGAGCTTCGCCGTGAGACAGAATTGACAGTTCACTGCGCAGCCGATCTGACTCGACACGCAGATCGTCGCCCGCGACCATGCCCTCGTTCCGGAGACTCGATCCGAATCCAGTTCGGTCCCCTCCGGAGAATCTCCTTCTTCGCCGCCGTCGCCCTCCGGCATCCACACCGTCTCCACCGTCTGCCCGTCATGGCCGGCGATCAAATATCGTTCCGTTCCGTCCACCGACCGAAACGTCTCGAGGATCTCCGGCAGTCCCACCCGGAAACCAGCCCCGGCCACCTTTTCTCGCAGCTCTTTCGGCCACGGAGTTACTTCGGAGATGTCCGCCACCTTCTGCCGATAGAGGGCCGTTTCGAGCTGCCGGAGACGGTACCGCAGTAATCCAAATTCTCGCAATGCCTCGCTAAGTTCCTCATTCCACAGGCCAAAAAGCACGCGATCCGGAGCCCCTTCTCGCGCGTCTAAAATGGAGGAAAGTCGTCGCCCGCCGGTAGTCATCTACTCACCCGAGAATAGCGCATCTAAAATCGGTCGTAGAAGCCGGCCCCGACGTCTCTGCCTCAACAGCAATGAACAGCGAACGCAATATCCGCCGCACCGTTCTCCCCAGCGGCCTGATCGTGCTCACCGAGCGCATGGAGCACGTCCGCTCGGTCGCCATGGGCGTCTGGATGCGCGCCGGCTCCCGCCACGATGTGCCGGAGCTGAATGGCATCTCCCACTTCGTCGAGCACATGGTCTTCAAGGGGACCAGGTCGCGCTCCGCTCAGCGCATCGCCCGCGAGGTCGACGCCATCGGCGGCAACCTCGACGCCTTCACCGGCAAGGAAACCGTCTGCTTCAACATCAAGGTCCTCGACGAGCATGTCCCCACGGCCCTGGACGTTCTCTCCGACCTGGTTCTCAACCCGATCTTCGCCACCGAGGAGATTGCGCGCGAGCGCGGCGTCATCCTCGAAGAGATCAAAATGGACGAGGACAACCCCGACACGCTCGTCCACGAGATCTTCATGCAGAATTTCTGGAAGGGTCACCCGCTGGGCAAGCCCATCCTCGGCACGCGTGAAACCGTTCGCAGCTTCGAGCAGAACACTCTGGTCCGCTTCTTTGAGCAGCGCTTCCAAGCCGGCAACATGGTCTTCTCCGCGGCCGGCAATCTGGAGCACGACAGCTTTGTCGAAATGGTTGCGCGCCACTTCAGCTCGCTCGCGCCGGGCAGCAGCGTACGCAGCGATTCCGCGCCCACCGTCACCCCCCGCATTCACCTGCGCAATAAGAAGTCCCTCGAACAGGTGCAGCTTTGCCTGGGCGTTCCCGCACCGCCCATCGCCGACGAGACCCGCTACTCCGCACTCCTGCTTAACACCATCCTCGGCGGAGGCATGAGTTCCCGCCTCTTTCAGACCGTTCGCGAAGAACGCGGCCTGGTGTACGCCATCTATTCCGACCTCGCCCCATACCGGGATACCGGCTCCCTCTGCGTCTACGCCGGAACCTCGGCGGACCGCGCTCTCCAGGTCATCGACCTCATCATGGAGGAGTTCCGCCGCCTCAAGACCGAACCGCTGCAGCCGGGTGAACTGCGCCGCGCCCAGGATCAGCTCAAGGGCAATCTGTTGCTCTCGCTGGAAAGCTCGATGTCGCGCATGTCCAACCTTGCGCGCCAGCAAATGTACTTCGAGCGCTTCTTCGGTCTCGACGAGATCATCGAGCGCGTCGATGCCGTCACCGAAGAGGAGGTCATGGCCATGGCCACGAACCTCTTCGCCTCCGACCGCGTGGCTCTCACCCTGCTCGGCCGTCTCGACGGATTGCATCTGAACCGCCACCAGCTCGTCTGCTAGCTGCGCTCGATCACCGCCGCGAAGAATCCATCGCAGGGATGCACCCCGGGCAGCGTCCGCAAAAACTCGCCGTCCGCAGCAGTTCTTAGCCGCGCGCGCCCCTCGGCTGTCATGTCGCCCCGCTCTGCCAGCCTATCCAGAATCTCCGCTACTGGAATGACCCGGAAGCCTTCCGCTACTGCCATCACTTCCGCCACCACCGCTTCGTTCTCCTCGGGCTCGAGCGAGCAGGTCGAATAGACCAGCCGACCCCCCGCCTTCAGGCCGCGCAGGCCGTTCCGCAGAATCGCCGCCTGCCGCGCATGCTGCCGCGCGGGATCCGCTTCGGTCACCCGCAGCCGAATCTCGGGATTGCGCGCCATCGTCCCGGTTCCGCTGCACGGCACATCGCACAGGATCAGGTCCCACTCCGGCTTGAGCTCAATCCTGGCCGCGTCGCCGGTCTGGAGCTGCATGCGCGCCGTCAGAGCCGGGGGCAGGATTCTCTTCATGCGGTCGAGCCGTTTACGGCTCACATCCACCGCCGTGACCTCCGCCCCAGGAAGCCGCTCAGCAAGAACCGCCGTCTTCCGTCCTGGCGCAGCACACAAATCCAGCACGCGCACCGGTTGCGCCGCTTCACTGCTCGCTCCTGCGGCCAGCATCTCCGCAACGAGCTGCGAAGCCTCATCCTGAATCCGCACGCGACCCTCGCGGACTGCTCGGCTCTGCGCCAGATCCCCACGCACCACTCGCTGCGCCAGCGCCAGAAAACAGCCCGGCTCGGTCTCGATGCCCGACAGATCGGCGTTCGGTTCCGCGCGCACGGCCGTCCCCGCCGGCCCCTGATCCCACCGGCAGATTGCCTCCGCCGCCGCCTTCCCATAACGCCGCACCCATCGCTCCACCATCCACGCCGGATGCGCCAGTACCGCTTCTCCTGAGCTCTGAACGCTGAGCGCCGAGCGCTGCACCCTGCGCAGCACCGCGTTCACCATTCCCGCGGCGCCGCGTTCCCTTCCCTGCTTCACCAGCTCCACGCTGTCGTGGATCACCGCATGCGCCGGAACCCGATCCAGATGCACCAACTGATAGGCGCCCATGCGCAGCGCCGTCGCCGCCTCGGCGCTCAGCTTCGCCTCCGGACGCGCCAGTAGTTCCCGAATCTGCGCGTCCACCGCCAGTTGCCACCGCAGCGTTCCCAGCACCAGCGTGGTCGTCAGCGCGCGGTCCTGCGCCGACAGCGCATCGACCTCCGGCCGCTGCAGCAACTCGTCGCTGTGCGCGTCCGAGGTCTCAATTTGTAACAGGATTCGATATGCAATTCGCCGCGCCGGTGCAGTGGCCATCCCGTGCCGTACGCCTCTGATTTCTGAACTTCCAATACCTGACTTTCAACCCAGCACTCTCAACTCACCCGCTCTCAACTCATAACTGTCGGCTCTCAGCTCAGCACACCGCGCCAGCGCCTTCGCTTGAACGGCTAACTCCCCAGTCTCGTCCCACTTTGCAGCGCATGTCCGCGAAGAAATTCCCCCGCCATCATCTTTCGCTTGCCCTCAGCCTGTACCTCGACCAGCTCCAGCCAAGTGCTGTCGCCGCACGCCACAAACATCGTTCCCTGCTCGATCAGCAATTCTCCCGGTGGGCGCGACACGGCCCCACGCACTTCGGTAGGCAGCATGCGGTGCACAGCCAGTTTCTTCCCGCCCAGCATCGTCCACGCTCCCGGCCAGGGCTGAAACCCGCGCCACCGGTTATAGAGTGTCATCCCCGGCCGCGAGAAATCCATGCGCCCGTCTTCGCGCGTCAGGATCGGCGCCAGGGTTGCCATTGCCTCATCCTGTTTGCGTGGCTTGATGGTCCCCGCATCCAGCCCGCGCAGCGTCTCCATCATCAGATCCGCACCCATCTCGGCAAGCAGGGGAAGCACATCCGTCGCCGTCATGCTCGGCGCCAGCGCCATCTCACGCTGCAGAAGAATGTCGCCCGTATCGAGCCCCTCATCGAGGCGCATGGTCGTCGCGCCCGTCGAGCCCTCGCCATTGGCCATCGCCCACTGCACCGGCGCCGCGCCTCGATACTTCGGCAGCAGCGACCCATGCAGATTGAGATTGCCCAGCCGCGGCAAATCGAGCATCCACTTCGGAATGATCCGCCCATAAGCAACCACGAGGATCGCATCGGGCCGGATCGCCTCCAGTTCCGCACGAAACGCAGCGTTGGTCTTGATCTTCTCCGGCTGCAGAATCCGAATCCCCGCTTCCATCGCCGCGGTCTTTACCGGCGGAGCGGTCGGAATCTGTTTTCGCCCCACAGGCCGATCGGGCTGCGTCACCACCAGCGGCACAACGTATCCGGCTCGCAGCGCCAGCTTCAGCGTGGGCACCGCAAACGCCGGCGTCCCGCAGAACACCAGCTTCATTTCCACTCGCCGGACTTCTGCATCTTGCGAATCTTGCGCAAAATCAGATCGCGCTTCAATGCGCTCAGCCGCCAGGGAAACAGAACCCCGTCCAGGTGATCGATCTCATGCTGGAAGGCCCGCGCCAGCAGTTCCTCGCCCTCCATCTCAAACCACTCGCCCTCGAGATTCTGCGCCTTCACCTTCACCTTCATTGCGCGCGTCACCTTCTCGCGGATCTCCGGCAGACTCAGGCATCCCTCTTCTTCCACCTGCCTGCCCTCCTGGTGAACGATCTCCGGATTCACCAGCACGATCTTGTCTTTGGCGTCCTTCTGGTTGCTCAGGTCGATCACGGTGATGCGCCTGCCGATGCCGATTTGGGGCGCAGCGAGGCCGATCCCAATCGCCTTGTACATCGACTCGAACATATCTTCAGCAAGCGTACGCAGCTCTCCGTCGAACTTGCTCACCTTTTCGGTGGGGCGCTGCAAAATCGGGTCCGGGTACTTAACAATTTCTCTGATCATCCTGCGCTTCGTGTCCCATGCTTCTCAACGTTCTTCCCGCCGTTCCACTCGCCTGCTCGCAGTGCGCGCTCGCTCCCACGCAACCTCTCGCTCCCAGCCTCCTGCTCCTCTAGTACTTCCCCACCTGGTCCACATACCCCTCGTAATTCCGCTTCAGCTCCCGCAGCGAATCCCCGCCGAACTTCTCCAGCGCCAGCTTCGCCATCGTCAGCGCGACCATCGCCTCGGCCGCCACCCCCGCCGCCGGCACCACGCACACATCGCTGCGCTCATAGGCGGCCTTCGTTTCCTCGCGGGTATCGAACCGCACCGACTGCAGCGGCCGGCGCAGCGTCGAAATCGGCTTCAGGTATCCGCGCACCACGATGTCCTCGCCGTTCGAAATGCCGCCCTCGACGCCGCCCGCATTATTGTGCTCGCGGGTAAAGCGCGTGTGCCGTCCGTTCATCGTCTTCGCGTAGCCGATCGCATCGTGCACCTCCGACCCCAGCGACTCCGCGGCCGTGACGCCGCGGCCGATCTCCACCGCTTTTACTGCCTGCAGCGACATCACGGCCTGCGCCAGCAGCCCGTCGAGCCGCTCATCCCAGTTTGCGCACGTGCCCATCCCCGGCGGCGCACCGTGCACCACAACCTCGAACACTCCCCCCACGGTATCGCCGGTGCGCAACACCGCGTCCACTTCCGCCTTCATCCGCTGCTCGGCCTCGGCGTCCACGCAGTTCAGCAGGACCTCGTCCCTGGCCCGCAGCGCCGCCATCTCGTCCCAGCTCGCATCCCGCTCCAGCTCCGCCCCGCCCACCCGGATCACATGACTCGCCACATCCATGCCCAGTTCGAGGAGCAGTTGCTTTGCCACCGCCCCCGCGGCCACCCGGGAGGTCGACTCACGCGCAGAGGCCCTCTCCAGCACATAGCGTGCGTCGGGAAAATCCCACTTCAAGGCGCCCGCCAGATCGGCATGCCCGGGCCGCGGCGACGCCACGGCCTTGTGCTTCGCCGGATCTCCCGAACCCACCGGCAGCGCCTCCGTCCAGTTCTTCCAGTCGTGGTTCTCGATCTCGACAGCGATCGGCGACCCAATCGTTTTCCCGTGCCGCACTCCGCTGAGGAAATGCGCGGTGTCGGTCTCGATCCGCATCCGCCCGCCGCGTCCGTAGCCCTGCTGCCGCCGCCACAGCTCGCGATTCACAAACGCTTCATCCACCGGCACGCCCGCAGGCATCCCCGAGAGTAGAGCCACAAGGCTCTTCCCGTGCGACTCTCCGGCTGTGGAAAAACGAAGCATCCTTCACTCAACCCGTTTCGATTGTAGATGAATGAATCGTGAATCCGTTGCGGCAGCCGCTCGGAACGGCGAACCCGGAGCCTCGCAGGCGCCTTCCGGCAAGCGGCAGGCCGCTCCCGGCTCTCTGCTCCCCGCCTTAGTCCGCCAGCCAGGCGTACTGCGCTTCGCTCAGCGGGACCACCGAGAGCCGCCCCTGGCGCACCAGCAGCGAATCGGCAAAGAGTTTTTGCGCCTTGATCTCGGCCAATGTCCGCGGCACCTTCGTTTTCTTTGCAAATTTGATCCGCACCTGCGGATTCTTCGCGTCGCTCGCGTCCACCGTCATCACCTTCGCCAGCCCCACCGTTCGCTTCTCATCCCCGGTATGGTAGATCACCAGCATCTCGCCCTTTTTCATCCCCGCCAGGTTTCGCACGGCCACCGGGTTCGACACGCCATCCCACACCGTCTCCCCTTCGCGCTCAAGGTCATCCACGGAATAGGTTCCCGGCTCAGTCTTCAAAAGGTAGGGCATGGTTCCTCGCTTCCCCGGTGTCGATCCCGGGCTCGGGCCCGGCATCGTTCTTTTCCCGCTTCCCGTTGATCGCGCCCACTTCCCCTGGCGTGATCACCACCGATTCTGTCACACTCTTGCCGGCCGCTGGCGGCTGGCCGCTGGCCGCGAGGTATGCCTGCGAGTTCAGCAGCGGCCGCTCCAGCGGACGCACCCAGTCCGTTAATTCGTCGCCGGCCCGTCCAGCCGCCTCCGCGCGCGCCAGCTCGCCGCGCACCGTCTGCATCTTCGCATCGAGATTGTCGAGGTAGTGCAGCACGATCGCCTCCGCCGTCATCGGCAGCTTCGGCGACCCGAACTCGTATTCGCCGTGATGGCTCAGCACCAGATGCTCCACCAGAAGCCGCTTCGCCGGAGGAAAATCCGGAATCCCCGCGATCTTCTGCTCGATCATCCCGATGCCGATGGTGATGTGCCCAAGCAGTTGCCCTTCCAGCGTGTAGTCGAAGCTCGTTCCCCAGCGCAGCTCGCGGAGCTTACCGATATCGTGCAGCACCACCCCGGTCAACAGCAGATCCCGGTTCACCTCCGGATAGTGCCGCGCGGCCAGCTCGCACATTCCCATCAGCGACAGGATGTGCTCCAGCAAGCCACCGATCCATGCATGATGTAGCCCCTTGGCCGCCGGAGCCTGGCGCAGTGCCTGGGCGATCTGCGCATCGTTCAGGAATGCCTCGAGCAGGGCCTTCAGATCGGGATCGCGAAAACCCGCGACCCATTCCTGCAGTTCCGTCCACATCGTGTCGATGCTTCGCGCCGACTGCGGTACAAAATCGCTCAGCTCGTACTCGCCCGGCATCGCCCGGCGAATCTTCTCCACCTTGATCTGCAGCCGCTCATTGAACCGGCCGACTTCCCCCCGCACCTTCACCACGTCGCCCGCGTCGAAGTCGCCGGCTTCCTCGATCTCCCACATGCGCCCGTCGATCTGCCCCGTGCGATCGCTCAGCGTCAGCGCAAAATACCTGCCGCCCTCGCGATTGGTGCGCACCTGCTTCCACGACGCCGCAAAGAACCCGGTAATTTCCCGGTTCTCGCGGCTCGCCAGATCGGCCACCATCGGATCTTTCATGTCATTGGACTACAACTGCGGCTGGCTGGGTTGCGTTCCCTGCGCCGGAGGTGTTGCTTGCGTGCCGCTCCCGCCTTCACTGCTCGTTCCGGATCCCGATCCCTGGTCCTTCTTATCCTCGTCGCTCATCCGCCGCTTCGGACCGCTCTTCGCCGGGCTGGGCTTCTTCTTCGGCTTGGTCGTATCGCCGTTCAGCCCCACAGCCGACTGCGCCTGCCGGTCGTTGGCCAGTTCGCCCGGTGTTTCCGTCGGCGGCTCGAACTTCTGCTTCTTCCTGGCCGCCTTTTCTTCTTCCCGCTTTTTCTTTGTGTCCTTCAGCTGGTCCGTCAGCCTGGTCTTTTTCGGCTTCTCGTTCTGCGCGCCGCTGTTCATCACATCGCCCTCGGCATTGGTCAGCACCGCATCGGCAGCGGGGCTGTTCACAGCCACCTGCTGCGTCGACGATGCGGCCGTCGGCGACTCTGCTCCCGCATTCACTTCGCGCGTCGGCCCCGCCGGCAGCGTCTCCCGCGGCGCCTGCCCATAGCGGATCTTCTCCCGCTTCCCCGCCTTCTCGGTCTTGCTGCTCGCTACCTCTACCGGCTTGCCTTTCTGGGAATTCACCTGGTCCAGCGTGGGCACACCCGCCGGTGGTGCTCCGCTGTTATTCTTCGCGGTCTCTCGCTGGTTCCGCCGCGTCTTCTGCCGGAACCGCGTCCGCTCCATGTGCTTCTTCTTCTTTGGCTGCGGCGGCTGGTAGGCCCCTTCGATGAACTTGATCTCGTTCGGCGTCGCACCCGAATCCGAATACGGGGCGCGCACCTGGATGGCCGCCTGATCGCGCAGCGTCGCAAGGTACTGGCGCACGGCCGGCTCCATCTTCTGCATCCCGATTCTTTCCTGGATGTCGTTCTGCACCTCACTCAAAGGCATCTGCCCGCCCTTGTCGTGCTCCGTCACTTCCAGGATCAGCCACCCCTGCTTCGTGCGAATCGGCGCCGTCACCTGCCCCGGCTGCAGGCTGAACGTCGCCTGCTCCATCACCTTGGGCAGATCGCCGCGCTTGTAGTCACCCAGGCGTCCACCCTCAGCCGCCGTCGGCCCGTTCGAATCCGCCTTCGCCACAGTCGCGAAATCCGCGCCCGACTTCAACCGCGCTTCGATGTCGTTTGCCTTCTTCTCCGCCCCCGCCACCTGCGCCGCATCGTCCGGATTGGGCGTCCCCACCAGAATCTCGCTCAGCTTGACCTCTTCCGGCCGCTGGTAATCCTGCAGGTGGGAGTTGTAGTACGCCTGGATTTCCGAGGGCGCGACGTCGATCTTCCGTCCGACTTCCTGGCTGATCACCTCCGACGTAATTACGTTCTCCCGGATCTGCTCTCTCAGGTCTTCCCACGAGACACCCTGTGCCTCCGCCGCCTTCTGCAGGTCCTCCATCGTGTCCAGGTGATACTGCTTGCGCATGTCGTCCAGGCGTTTCACCACCTCGGTCTCGCCAGTGATGCCCAGGTCCTTTCCCTTCGAGAGCAGTAGTTGCTTGTCGATCAGCGACCGCAGCAGATCGCGCCTCTGTTCCATCAGCTGCTGCTGCGACCACCCCTGCTGCTGCGCCTCCTGGTCCAGCTCGTGCTCGGCGCGCTCGTAGTCCGACTTGCTGATCACCTGATCGTTCACCATCGCGATAATCTCTTCCACCACCGTTCCCTGATACGGCGACGGCGTGGTGCGCTGCGTATCCACAAAACTGGACCCGCGGCTCTGCGCGATGGAAGGAACGCTGCCAACAACCAGCAGGACCACGCCGGCGGCCAGCGTGGCAGGAATCCGGAAAACTCGTTGCATCATAGGGGTCAACGTCTCGGCACTCGCCCGGGAATCCTTGCCTCCGGTGCTTTCTCCCGTTTCTATAGGACTCGCGGCTGGTGCTTTCGTCATTGTACAGCGCATGACCCGCCGAATCTCCGCTCCCCGGCGACGCCGCAGCCTCCCTGCCCGCTGTAATCTTTCCCCATGACCAGCCTCGCGGTGCGCCCGCAATCTCCCGTACTGCGTCCGTTGGTCCATTCGCTGCACTACCACGCAATGGACCTGGCCTTCGGTCTCGAGCGCATTGTTCCCTCGGGACAGGCCCATCTCATGGTCAATCTGGCCGAAGACGAATTCCGCACCTATCCCCGCGCCCTGCCCAACCAGGTTGTTCGCCACGCCGGCGCGGTCCTCGCCGGTCCTCGCGCCTGCCCCGTAGTGCTGGACACACAGGAATTCGGCTGGCTCGCCGCCGTGCAGTTTCGTCCCGGTGCAGCAGCGTCCTTCTTCCCGATGCCCATGACCGAGGCCGCCGATCAGACCGTGGACCTCAGCGATCTGTGGCGCAGCGACGGAATCCTCCTGCGCGATTCCCTGCTCGAGGCGCGCACGCCGCAGCAAAAACTCGCCCTCCTCGAATCCTGGCTCCTGCGCCACCTTCGCCCGGCACACGACCGCGCCCTCCCCTGGGCCATCGCCGCCCTGCGCCGCTCCATGCCGGTCGCCACAGTGGCTGCGCACCTCGGCCTGCTGCCTCAGACCTTCACCCGCCGCTTTGCCGCCCAAACCGGCCTCACACCCAAGCGCTACGCCCGCGTTTGCCGCCTGCAAAGCGTTCTCCGGGCCGTCCGCCAAACGCCCGCTGTCGACTGGTGCGATCTCGCTGCCCGGCATGGCTACTCCGATCAGTCCCATCTCGTGCATGAATTCCGCGCTCTGGCCGGCATCGCACCCACGGAATACAAGCCCGCCTCGGCCCGCCGCGGCAACCACATCCCGATCGCCCCGGCGTAACCGTGACCTTTTTTTACAAGACACGCCGCCGCCTCGTTCTCTATCGTGAATAACGAGAGCGCGCCCGGTTTCTTCGCCGCGCAAGCCACCTGCGCATGATCCACAATCGCACCGTACCCGCCGATACCCTGATCGCCCACGTCCGCTATCGCGACCTCGAGCAGGCCATCGTCTGGCTGCATCGCGCCTTCGCCTTCACCGAACACTACCGCTACGGGAATCCCATCAGCGGAGCGCAGCTGCGCGCCGCGAATGCCTGGATCATGCTCAAAAGCCTTCCCCCCGGGGCACGCACGCCCCGCGAACTGGGCTACGGCACGCAAAGCCTTACCCTTTTTGTCGACAATGTCGAAGCTCACTGCGAGCGCGCTCGCGCCGCCGGCGCCGCTATCCTCGAAGAGCCCCACGAAACCGTCTATGGTGAATTCCAGTACGCCGCCGAGGATCTCGACGGCCACCACTGGCTCTTCTCCCGTCATGCGCGTGACCTCAGCCCCACGGACTGGGGTGCAACGCTCGCCCCGCCGACCGGCGATTCTCTGAGCACCGGCCCAACGAAGGCGTAATCATGCCCAGGCGTCCTCTCATCCTCACCCTCTTCGGCTGGTTTCTGGTCCTTTTCGGCGCCTTCGGCTTCGTCATTCACTTCCCCAGGCACCGTCCGCCCTTCCACTCCGATGACTTCTGGCCGGATCTGCTGGAGCTTGTCCTCATGACCGCCGGCATCTTCATTCTGCGCGGCCGCAACTGGGCGCGTTGGCTGGCTATCGCCTGGATCAGCCTCCACATCGGCCTCAGCTTCTACAACTCCTTGCGCGAGGTCGCGGTGCACACGCTCATCCTGCTCATCTTTGTCGGGATCCTGTTCTGCCGCCCTGCACGCACCTGGTTTGCAGCTCAAAGCCGCGCAGGCGCGCAGGCATCCACTCCGGACTGACGGCGCCGTCCCTCTTCCGGCTTCCGGCTACTGCTCCTTGCACACCGCCGCCAGCTCGGCCTGGTAGTCCTTCTTCTGCGGCAGCGGAAGATGCTTCTCCATCATCGCTCCCTCCAGCGTGTCCGGCCCGGGCAGCAGCTTCGGATTGGCATCGTATTTGTAAAACGGATCCTTCTCCGCATCCTCCAGCGACACGAACGTGAAACCGTGCGCCTCATAAAGCCTCAGCAGCCGCGGCAGCATGCGCGCGTCGAAAGCCCCAATGTGCATCAGCAGCACATAGGGAATCTGCCGCCCGTACAGCTGCTCCGACATCGCCTTGCGGTATCCGATGTCCTCAGCGGCCGCGGCCAGGTAGCTCTTCTCCAGCCATCGGATCCCTTTCGCATCGCCCTTTTCGCTGCACCGCGCATAGGGCTCGTTCCACTCGTAGTCCGCGAAGCTTGCCGTTACTCCGGCAATGCGATAGCCGTGCTCCGCCAGATACGCCCGGAACCCCATCTTCTTCACTGCCGTGTCGCCTTCGGCCAAAAACGGAAAGCGGAACCAGTGCCAGTCCTCGCCCCTCATCTGCAGTTCAAGCAGCGGCTCATTCTTCTCTGTATCCTGCTCGAACTGCTCCAGCGAGTGCTGGTTGAGGTTCATATGCGACCAGGTGTGATTGCCCAGCGGATTCCCAGCAGCGCGCCACGCCGCCAGCACAGCCACCGTCTCCGGATGCTGCTCCACGGCAACTCCGTTGATGAACCCATACGTCGGCGGCACATGTGCCCTCTTCAGCGCTGCGATCACCTGATTCGCAACCTCGATGCGCGTCTCGCCCGGCGGCAGCGGCCCGTGCGCTGGCAAATCGTCAAATGTGAACGCGATCTGCTGTGCCCCCGCACCCGCCGCTATTCCCATCCCAACCAACACAACCCCAACCCGCACTAAATTGCCGACCCAACCACACCGACCCCTCACGCTCTCTCCCCTCGTCACAACGAAAGTCTTTCCAGTCTTTCCAATGCGCCGACTCCACCCAGTCGCGCCGCATCGCGCCGCCTTCTCTGAACGCTGTCCGCTATTTCCTGTTCCTTAATCCCCGTTCCCCGTTTCCTGCTCCATCGGCATCTCTCGCAGCCGCTTCCCCGTTGCCGCGAAGATCGCATTCCCCACCGCAGGAGCCACCGCAACGATCCCCGTCTCGCCTGCCCCTGCCGGGGGCAGATCCTTCCGGTCGATCAGAACCACTTCGATTTGCGGCGGCGTGTCCTTAAATCGCGGCACCCGATACTCGGCAAAACTCGCGTTCGTCACCTT
>DATJNE010000047.1:0-4030 GCA_035508305.1 Acidobacteriaceae bacterium
CATCGTCAATCAGTTGTTCGCCCGCCGCTTCTGGCCGAATGAGAATGCCATCGGCAAAACCATCGTCGTCGGCCGCGGTCCTGAGCCATCCATCGTCGTCGGCGTTGCCCAGGATGTGCGCAACCGCGGCATCGCGGAAGACCCGCAGCCTCAGGTCTGGCTGCCCTTCGCTCAGCTTCCCTGGGGCGACATGAACCTTCTGGTTCGCACGGCGGTTCCGCCCCTCGATCTGGCCGCCGCGGTCCGCGCCCCGGTCTTCGCCCTCGACCCGGATCAGCCTCGTCGTCCGCCAGGGAATGCTTCTGGCTCTGACCGGAAGCGCCATCGGTCTGGCCGCCGGGTTCCTGCTGACCCATTTCCTCTCCAGCGTGCTCTACAGGACCAGCGTCCGCGATCTGGGCACCTTCGCTCTCGCCCCGCTCGTCTTTCTTCTGATCGCGTGGCTGGCCAGCTGGGTGCCCGCCCAGCGCGCCACGCGCATCGATCCCATTGACTCCATGAGAGCGGGCTGATGACCAATTCGTACTTCCGCGTTGGCTAACCTGGCACTTTCATACTTCTGCTGACAGAACCCCCATGCTTCAGGCTGCGCGCCGAGTATGTCCGCCTAAGCCTCCCCAGCTTGGCCTGCTCTGCCTCCCCACGAAAAAGCCACAGCCCGCGGATCTCTCCGCGGGCTGCCCGGATCGTACTGCCGGCTCCGGGCCGGCGGCTGGGTCACAGCTCGTCGATCGCCTTTGCCGCTGCGTTGATGGCTTCGGTGATCTTTTTGAACTGCTCCGGCGTCACGTTGCCGCGGAACATCCGCGCCATGACGGCGCCGCGCAGGTTCATGAAGGCCTTCATCATTTCGGGCGAGCGTCCGCGCTCGAAGCCGCCCCGCGCTTCGTCCAGCCGGGCGAACAGCTCTTCCAGGCGCTGCTTGTTCTCGTCGAGAAACTGCAGCCCGGCCGGCGTCACGGTGTAAACCTTCTTGTTGTCGGAGGAGGTTGAGACGGAGGCGAGGCCCTCTTCTTCGAGCATGGTCAGCGTGGGATAGATCACGCCGGCGCTGGGCGTATAGCCGCCCGCCAGGCGCTCTTCCATAGTCTTGATCAGCTGGTAGCCGTAGCTGGGCTGCTCGGAGAGCAGCTTCAGGATCACGAGCCTGAGGTCTCCGGCATCGAACAGACGCCCGCCGCTGAAGCCGCGCTCCCAGCGCCCGCCCCAGTGACGGCCCCAGTGCCGCCCGCGACCTTCAAAGCCGCGCCCGCCGGCGAAGCCGCCTTCGAACCATTCCTGGGAGCCTCCATGCTGGTGGCGGCCGCAGTGGCCTTTGCGCTCGCGCCGATCTTCTTTTGTTGCAAATCGTTGATGAATCATAGGTACTTCCTTTCTGAAGACAATGTATCGTGAGATATATCTTTTGTCAAGTCATAAAACATATCTTTATTGCGCCATTGTTCCGGGCCTCACAAAGGCTCCCCAGTTCAGTCTGCCCGCAGCGTCTCGATCGGATCGGCCTGGGTCGCCCGCCAGGCCGGCAGCAGGCACGACAGGATCATGATGGCCACCATGCCTCCGCACAACAGGGTGTAGAGCATGGGCCCGGTGGGGACCAGCCTGAGGAACATCGACTCTTCGAGGGCTCCCGCCAGGAGCCGCGTCGAGGGCCAGGCCAGGGCCAGCCCGACTCCGATCCCGATCGCGCTCATCCACGCGGCCTGCCGGAGCACCAGCAGCAGGATCCCACGTCGCGGCGCACCCAGGGCCAGGCGAATGCCGAACTCACGGCTGCGCTGGCTTACCGTATACGCCACCACCCCGTAGATTCCGATGGCCGACAACAGCAGCGCCATCGCCGCAAAAGCCGCCAGCAGGAACGTATTGAAGCGGAAGAGAGCATGCTGGTCGTTGACCAGAGCCGTGAGGCTGCGCACGTTGTAAACCGGTTCGTCGGGATCGACCCTGGCCAGGCGCTCGCGCAGGGCAGGCGCGACGCTGCCGGGCTCCCCGGCCGTCTTCACGATCAGGGAGACCGTTGGCTCAGGATCCTGCGCCATCGGAACGAAGACCATCTGCGGGGTGATCTGGAAGAGCCCGTACTCTTTCGTGTCGTGGACCACCCCAACAATCTGCAGCGGCGGTCCGGAAGTCTTCGCGGTGGCCGAGGCATTCACGTCGCCGTCCAGGTAGATCGCCTTGCCGATGGGATCCGCGTTGCCGAATTGCTTCCGCACGAAGGTTTCGTTGACCACGGCTACCGCCGGCTGACCCTGCCGGTCGGAGGCGAGCACGCCGCGTCCGCGCACGAGTTGCATCCCCGAAACGCGGAAATAATCCGGAGTGATGCGCTGGTACTCCACGGCGGTGCCCTCGTTGAAGGCCTGCGGCACGCGCCCACCCGTGGTGTGGAAGCGCATCACCGCGCCCTGCCCCTCCATGGGGGCGCCGCTGCCGACGGCGGCGCCGGTTACGCCGGGGATGGTTCGCACTTCCTCAATCGCGCGCTCATAGAACGCCGCCCACTGCTGCGGCTGGCTGTATTTCTTTGCCGGCAGAGCCAGGCGCATCGTCAACACGTGGTGCTGGTCGAAGCCGGGATCGATTCTCATATACG
Source organism: Acidobacteriaceae bacterium (assembly GCA_035508305.1). Classification (GTDB taxonomy): domain Bacteria; phylum Acidobacteriota; class Terriglobia; order Terriglobales; family Acidobacteriaceae; genus Palsa-343. The sequence goes on from DATJNE010000047.1 coordinate 2,600, forward strand.
CAACGAAGCTGTTCAGGATGTCGCCGGCACACAGCAGCAGGGCCAGAGTCAGCGCCACTTCGCCTGCCACCAGCGCCGCCTTCAGACGATGACTGCGGACGGCGCTGGTATTGGCTCGCCCGCCTTCCTGCAGCGTGCCGTGCAGGGACACGCCCGAGAGCATCAGCGCGGGCAGGACGCTGAAGACGAACCCGGTCAGGACGGACAAAGCCAGGGAGACGGCAAGCACCGCGGGATCGACCGCGGCGTGCCTCAGTTCCGGCATTTCCGACGAAGGAGTGAGCGCTACCAGCACGCGCGTCCCCGCGTACCCCACACCAACGCCGAGCAGACCTCCGCCCAGGGCGAGCAGCACGCCTTCGGTGATCAGCTGCCGCACCAGGCGCCCGCGGCGCGCCCCCAGCGCCGTGCGCACCGCCAGCTCTTTCTGCCGTTCGAGGCCGTGCGCCAGCAGCAGGTTGGCCACGTTGGCGCATCCGATCAGCAGAACCAGCGCCACAGCGATCGAGAGGAGCAGGAAGAGCGGGCGAAAAAAACTGACCCCGCGGTCGCTCAGAGGCATGACATGGATGCCCCAGGCTTGATTGGTTTCCGGATACGTCCTGGCCAGATGAGCGGCCACCGCGTCGAGACTGGCCTGCGCCTGCGCCACGGTCACACCGGGCTGCAATCGGGCGACGACATCGAGCACGATGTCTTTGCGGCTCGTTCGCTCGGCATCGCTCAGAGCCAGCGGGGTCCAGACTTCAACGTCCGCCGCCAGCCATCCGATGGGAAAGCGGAAGTCGGGCGGCATCACGCCGGCAATGGTGTAGACCTGATCGTTGGCCCGGATCGTCCTGCCAACGGCGTCGGGGTTTCCGCCAAAGCGCCGCTGCCAGAGCTCATAGCTGAGAATCGCGGACGAGGCCGCGCCGGGCCGGTCTTCGCCGCTGCGAAACGCGCGGCCCAGCATCGGCTGGACTCCCAGCACATCGAACAGGTTCGCGGAGACCTGCGCCGAGCGCACGCGCTCCGGATGATCGCCTCCGCTGAGATTGAAATTGCCGATCCGCCACGCGGCGGTGGACCGGAGCGTTTGCCTGTCGCTCTGCCAGTCGAAATAATTCGCCGGGGCCACCGACATGGTGTCGATCGAGGCGTCGGTGAGGCTTTTCTGAAAGATCTCGACCAGCCGGTCCGGCTCGCGATACGGCAGCCGGTGAAAGAGCACGGCGCGATCGGCGCTCAGGATCGCCGTGTTGGACCCGATGCCCAGCGCCAGAATCAGCAGCGCCGCCAGGGTGAAGGCCGGCCGTCGCAGCATCGTGCGCAACCCGTACTGCAGGTCGCGCCCCGCGTCACCGAGCCACGAGACGCCGCGCGCCTCGCGCATCTGCTGCCTGCACTGCTCCGTTCCGCCCAGCGCGATCAACGCCGCCCGCCGTGCCT
>DATJNE010000048.1:0-9273 GCA_035508305.1 Acidobacteriaceae bacterium
TTTCCTCACCGGAATGGGGGATGCATAGTGCGAAAATGGAGTGGACAGGCAATGGTTTCCGGTTATATTGAACCCATAGTTCCTGCCGGCATCCGGGTTCTGCTCATTCGGATACTCCCTTGCGAAGCAACTCCGGGGGTGTCTTCGGGTTCCATGAGGACCAGGGCAGGTACCTTTTTCCCGATTTCAGTTCGCTGGTGCTGATTCGGGACTACCGATGGGAATCGGTCCTGCGGTAACGTACGAAGTAAGGTTGTGCCAGACGCAATTCTGCGGCAGCATCGATCAGACAGTCTGGATTCTTCGAACGAGAGTGTTGGATGAAGCGTGTTGTTTTGTCTCTCCTGACTGCCCTGGTCGCGCCGATGCTGCTCTTCGCGGCATCCACGACGACTGCCCATCGCACCACCCGCCATCATGCGCGTGTCCATGAGACCGCCGCCGCCCGCCGTCATCTGACCAACCTGCAGCACAGCCATCGCGTCACGACCCGGGCTCACCTGGTCGCCGCCGCGGCGACCACCCATCGCTACAGCCACCGCCGCCATCATTATTATTACGAGCGCTTCACCGCCAGTTCCTTTGCCACGACCGACCTGACCGCCGGGGACGTCACCGAAGGCGAAGATCCCGTTGTCCGCCGCGCCGCCATCGACGCCCTCGGCGACATGAACGGAACCGTGGTCGCCATCGATCCCTCGAACGGCCGCATTCTGGCCATGGTCAACCAGAAGCTGGCTCTTTCCAGCGGCGCCGAGCCCTGCTCCACCATCAAGCTCTCGGTCGCCCTCGCCGCCCTGGAAGAAGGCATCATCACCAAAGACACGCAGGTGAACCTCGGCGGCCATTACCACCTGGATCTCACCGAGGCCTTGGCCCACTCCAACAACGCCTACTTCGAGACCCTCGGCCGCCGCCTTGGCTTCGAGCGCGTCCGCCACTACGCCACCGAATTCGGACTCGGCGAACTGGCCGGCTATGACATTCCCGGCGAACAGCCCGGCATCTATCCCGATCAGCCGATTCCCGAGAGCGAAGGCGGCGTGGGCCGCATGTGCTCGTTCGGCGAAGGCGTCTCCATGACTCCGCTCCAGCTCGGCGCGCTGGTCGCCGCCATCGCCAATGGCGGAACCCTCTACTACCTGCAGCACCCCACCACGCCCGCCGAAGTCCTCAGCTTCCAGCCCCGCATCAAGCGCACTCTCGACATCGCCCCCATCCTCCCCGAGATTCAGGACGGCATGCAGGCGGCCGTCCGGTACGGCACAGCCCGCTCCCTGCGCGCCAACTTCAACGAATTCCCGGTGCTCGGGAAGACCGGCACCTGCTCCAACGACGGCACCCGCTTCGGCTGGTTCGCCTCCTACGCGGATACGCAGTACGGCCGCATCGTCGCCGTCTTCTTCCTCGAAGGTGGACGTCCGACCTTCGGCCCCAAAGCGGCCGAGCTGACCGGCGTCTTCTATCGCGACCTCTGGGATTCGAGCTACTTCGCTACCAGGCAAGCGCCCGAAACTCCGGACTCGCCGTCGACCTCCGTCGGCGCTCCTCAGTAGGCGCGCGCCTCCAGCTCCAGGAAACCCCAGCCGGTGAGCTCGGCAACCGGCTCTGATCGGTGTCCCGCTCCTCGTCAGTCCGCGTTTTCGCGAACCCGCCGCCCCTCTTGCTCCCCCCCGGCCAGGTTCACCCCACAGCAAGCAGCTCATTCCTCCGCCATCCGATTTTCAATCCTTCGGCTCTCGATTCCGTCCCGGAAGTACTCCAGCCCGCACCCGCACCAACCCATTTCGGGAAACTTCACCTCACCTCAACTCTGCTGACTCCGCCCGACCCCAAACCGCCCCACCAAACCCTGCATCCCTCCCTCCCGCTTGCCTCTGCGCCCGTTTTCTGCGATACAGGTAGGGTTTTGTCCGGAGGAGCCGCGATGCAGCGCAAGCTTTTCATGTGGGCTTGGTTCGCTCTCTGTTCTGTCGCTCTCGCCGCCGGCAGCGATCACCCGGTCAGCATGCGACACGTCACCTTTCCCAGCGGCAGCGACACCGCCAGCGGCTACCTCTATCTGCCCGGCGGCTCAGGCCGCCACGCCGCCGTCGTCGTCATTCAGGAGTGGTGGGGTGTCAACGACTGGGTCAAGGAGCAGGCCCAGCGTTTCGCCAACGAAGGTTACGTCGCCCTCGCCGTCGATCTGTACCGCGGCAAGGTCGCCACCGACTCCGAGATGGCGCACGAGCTGGCGCGCGGGCTGCCCCAGGATCGCGGCGTCCGCGACCTCACCTCCGCCGTCGCATGGCTCGACCAGCAGCCCGACGTCGATCCCCGCCGCATCGGCGCGATCGGCTGGTGCATGGGGGGAGGCTTCGCGGCGCAACTCGCCGTCGCCGACCCCACCCTGAAGGCCGTCGTCATCAACTATGGTTCCCTGCCCACCGACAAGGACGCTCTCGCCCGCATCCACGCCGCCGTGCTCGGCAACTTCGGTGGCCAGGATCGCGGCATCACCCCCGACGACGTCCACGCCTTCGAAGACGCCATGTCCGCCCTCGGCAAACCCACCGACCTGAAGATCTATCCTGACGCCGGACACGCCTTCGAGAACCCCAGCAACACCACCGGCTACCGGGCAGCAGCCGCCGCCGACGCCCAAAAGCGCTCCCACGATTTCCTCGCCGCGGAGTTGCATCCGCTCGAGCGCTGAAAAGTGCGGCTTCCGGCCCGGCGCAGGGCCCCCTTGCTTCTTCGGCCAGGTTCACCCCACAGCAAGCAGAAGACGCCTTCGCGGCCCGATCTTCAATACAGGATTGCTCCGCATCCGCCCGAAGGTACCAGCTCGTCCCATTGCGGGAAGCGACACACCCCACACCAGCGTCCCGGCTTCCTCCTGACCGCTGACTGATGACAGCTTGCCGCCGGCCGCTCATGCCCCCGCTCTTGGCCCCCGGCCAGGTTCACCCCACAGCAAGCAGAAGACTCCTCCGCAGCCCGAACATCAACCACAACCGCTTCCCGAGCCCCGCAAAAGTACTCACGCTCGAACCGATTCAGCACCACGAGTCTGGTTTTGAAAAAGACCCGCCGCCCGATCCCTGCCCGTCCCAAAGCTCCAGGTTTGATGGCGCTGATGGCGATGTCGAGTGGTTGCCAAGTAGCGGTTCCTGGGGAAGCTCGCGTCGCTGAGTTCCTGGGGCCGACGGGTGGCGAAAACCCTGGGTACGAAAGTCAGCAGGAACCGCCGCCGGTTCCCGTCCGTCTTTTGCAACCCCTAAGTGCATGAAAAAAAGTGCAATGACCCGGAAAAGTAAGTCTCTTTCGTTCCAGCCAAGGTTACTAAAGTCGGGAAAATTCTTCTTGCTTGTCAATCTCTGAACGTGTTAACTATGCAGGCAATATCACGAAATTCCTGCCTTGCCGTATACAGGGGAAAGTGCGGTCTACGAGACCACCACTATGAAAATTGGAACGACGATTCGCGGTTATCGCCTGCAGAAAGGGCTTTCTCAGGGAGACATCGAGAAGCGAACCGGGCTGCTGCGTTGCTATTTGTCGCGTGTGGAGAACGGGCACACAGTTCCTTCCCTCGACACCCTCGCCAAAATCGCCGGCGCGCTCGAACTTCCGCTCGCCCAGCTCTTTGCCGAAGACACTCTGGGCCGTCAGCTGCAGGCGCAAAAGCTCTCCGACGACGAGCTCCGCTTCCTCACCCAAATCCGCCGCTACTCCACGAATCTGAACGATAGTGACCGCAAGCTGTTGCTGGCGATGGTCAAAAAGTTCGCCGCCACCGCAACCCGCTGAGCCACCCACTCCCCACAGATTCCTGCACGCCCCTGGCTCCGGACTTCCTCTCCGGGGCCGACGCCGTTTTCTGTCCGCAGCTCTATCCGCCCGCGCCTGCGTAAAAAGCCCGCAGCCCCCACGCGAACAGCAGCAGCGCGAAGACACCCACCCCGATCGCCAGCGCCCGCCGGCGGATGAAGCTCTCCCGCGGCGCTCCAATGCGCGGCAGCAGCGGCGCCCCCAGGGCCAGCCCGCTCAGGAACCCGCCCAGGTGCGCCATGTTGTCGATCTGCAGCCGCGTGTGCGCGATCCACAGCCCGCCGTCAATCACAAAGTTAATGAGCGCGAAGTACCATACGCTGCGCCGCAGTTTCTTCAGTTCGTATTGCGGAATCGGCAGCAGCGGCGAACGCAGCAGCATCAGCAGCACCCCCGCCAGCCCGAACACCGCCCCCGACGCCCCCGCGCTCAGCGCTCCTCCCTGCCCCGGCAAATGCTGGTTGAACGCCACGCTCAGCAGATTCCCCGCCACGCCGGTAATCACATACGCCGCGACGATCCCGAACTCGCCCAGCAGCGGCTCGCCCAGCAGCCCCAGGTTCCACAAACACCACATATTCGTCGCGATGTGAATCCACCCGAAGTGGACGAAGATCGACGTGAACACCCGCCACCACTCGCCGCCCAGCACATAGCCGCCATTGCACAGCAGCCCATACGAAATCCTGTCCTCGAACGTCGGCCCCGCGATCGATCGGCTCAGCACCAGCGTCATCAGATACACCGCGGCGTTGATCCCCACCAGCGTGTACGTCGCCGGCGCGTGCGCCCAGTGCCGCCGCGGCCGCGACGGAGGCGGCGCCTGGTATTGCGGCGGCGGATACCAGCCACGCGGCTCCGGCGGCCCCTGCGCAACATCAGGGCCGGTTCCGGGCGGCAGAATCTCAGGATGGGAAGTCAGGTGGCGGCCCTGTTCGGGGTCCATACTGCTTCTACCCTACCGTTCCCGCTCCGCCCTGACAATTACACCTTCGCCCCCGCCCCGCGTTACCCCACCCGTATCCGCCCCGCCGTCCGCCGCGCCTCCGGCTCCCGTCGCGATCGCGGCGTGTCCGATCCCGCCCGCACCCACGCCACCAGCGCCAGCGGCATCATCACCAGTACCGACGCCAGCACGCACGCCCCGATCACGTCCGACATCCGCCAGCTTCTCCCCGCCGCATCCGTAATCGTCTTCGGCCACGACGCAGGTACCGCCGAGGGAACCGCCAGCAGCAGATTGCCGCCCGCCACCAGGCCGTACTGCACCACCGCCAGCCGGTTCCACTGCGCCATCCGCACCCGCCGCGGTTGCCGCGACAGCCACACCGCAAAAATCTGGTAGAACACCCACGTCGTCAGCAGCCACCCAAAATAATTGCTGAACGGCACCCCGAAATACCCTCCCCCCTCCTGCCACACCCACGCGCGATCGATCTGCGACCACACCGGATCCATCGCCAGATCCCACGCCGTCATCGCTGCCGCCGCCACCCACGGCACCAGCAGCAATCCCGTCTTCGCCTGCGCCCGCGCTCCCACAATCAGCGTCGCCACCACCCACGCCGCATACCCCACCCCCAGGTACGCCAGCGCCAGCAGCACCGGCAGCTGCGCCACCTTCGGCCCCATCACGCCCGTAAAGACGTAGTGCCCGAACGGAAATCCCGTCCGCAATCCCAGGATCTCAAAGCAGCTCCCCACCCCGAGACAAACCCCTGCAAACACCACGATCCCCTTCGTCCCGTACACCCGCTGCCCGTGAATCAGCGCGAACAACGCCGGCGGCGCCACATGCAGCACCACAATCACCAGCGCCGGCACATGCGTGGGGAAGATCTGCAGCACGCGCGCGACGGCATACAACAGCAGCAGCACCAGCAGCGCCGCCCGTGCACCGTCGCGTTCCATGCGAGGATTGTAGTAGTGCTTTCTCTGCCCTTGTTTACAATTTCCTGTTCAACGCCCGCGTTCCGGGCCTTCATCCGGGAGTCCTTCCATTGAGCGGTGACAAGAAGATTACCCGCGCGCTGCTGAGCGTGACGGACAAGAGCGGCATCGTGGACCTCGCCCAGTGCCTCGCCCGCCACGGCGTCGAGCTCGTTTCCACCGGCGGCACCGCCCGCTCCCTGCGCGAAGCCGGCCTCAAAGTCCGCGAGGTCGCCGACCTCACCGGCTTTCCCGAGATGCTCGACGGCCGCGTCAAGACCCTCCACCCCAAAGTCCACGGCGGCATCCTCTACATCCGCGGCAACCAGCAGCATCGCGACCAGGTCGCCGCCCACAGCATCGAGCCCATCGACATAGTCGTCGTCAATCTCTACGCCTTCGAGAAAACCGCCGCCAATCCCGATGCCACCTTCGCCGAAATCATCGAGAACATCGACATCGGCGGCCCCGCCATGGTTCGCTCCGCCGCCAAAAACTTCGAAGACGTCGCCATCGTCACCGAGCCCGCCGACTATGGTTTCCTCGCCGACGAGATGGACCTCAATCGCGGCATGCTCAGTCGCGAAACCCGCTGGCGCCTCGCCCAGAAAGCCTTCGCCGCAACCGGCAGCTACGACACCGCCATCGCCAACGCCCTCGAAAAGCTCGAGCCCACCGTTCCCGGCCTGCCCCTCCGCACCGTCGACGACTTCCCCCAGATGCTGCGCATCGCCGATCCCCTCGTCCAGCCCCTCCGCTACGGCGAAAACCCTCACCAGCGCGCCGCCCTCTACCGCGACAACTCCGGCGAAGGCCTGGCCGCCGCCCAGCAGCTCCAGGGCAAGGAGCTCAGCTACAACAACCTCGTCGACCTCGATGCCTGCTGGGACCTCGCCCAGGAATTCGACGAGCCCGGCTGCGCCATCATCAAGCACACCAATCCCTGCGGCGCCGCCACCGGCGCCAACCTCCTCGAGGCCTATCGCAAGGCGCTCATCGCCGATCCCGTCTCCGCCTTCGGCAGCGTCATCGGCGTCAACCGCGAAATCGACGGCGATACCGCCGAAGAAATGGCTGCCCTCTTTGTCGAAGCCATCGCCGCCCCCTCCTTTAGCGAAGACGCGCTCGTCCGCTTCTCCTCGAAGAAAAATCTCCGCCTCATCGTCGTGCGCCCCGCCCAGCCGGCCCGCGTCCTCCGCCAGATCTCCGGCGGCATGCTCCTGCAGGACGCCGACAATCCCAAACTCTCCGTCGAGGATCTCAAAATCGCCACCAAGCGCGCTCCCACCGAAGACGAGCTCAACGCCCTCCTCTTCGCCTGGAAGGTCGTCAAACACGTCAAGTCCAACGCCATCGTCTACGCCCGCGACGCCCAGACCCTCGGCATTGGCGCCGGCCAGATGAGCCGCGTCGATGCCGCCCGCTTCGGCGCCATGAAAGCCGTCCTCCCCCTCAAAGGCTGCGTCGCCGCCTCCGACGCTTTCTTCCCCTTCCCCGACGGCCTCGAAGTCGTCGCCCAGGCCGGAGCCACCGCCGTCATCCAGCCCGGCGGCTCCGTCAAGGACAGCGACGTCATCGCCGCCGCCGATCGCCTCGGCCTCGCCATGGTCTTCACCGGCATCCGCCACTTCCGCCACTGAAGGAAGCCGCCCGGCCACCCGCGAACTCGCCAGCTCCCGCCATTATGTTAACCATTGCGTAAACATATACCCCCCCGCGACGAGCCCCTCCCATGGGTCAACCCCTTCCGAAGGCGAGAATATACCTGACTGAAACATATTGAGGGTGCCGTGACGGGGCGCAATCTGGAGCTATTGAAAACCGAGATCGCTAGGGTTGTGTTTTCGTAGCCCTTTTACCAGTTGGCTTGGAAGCCAATAGCTGCGCTTCCCCTCCCGCTCCTCGTATTCCTTCATCGCTGCGAACCCTTCCTTTAACTGGGCTTCGTTCATAAAGCTGAGGCGCACGCTTGGAGTCCACAGCGCATCAATGTAGGGCTTCGGAGTGGGAGGAATCGACTCCAGAGGAGCTACTACTTGAGGGGCGAAATAGTGATAAGCGTTCCACGCCAGTATGTCGGCGGCTTGGAGGGGCTTGAAATACCGCTTATCCCGAAAGAGCAGCCCATCAGGGTGCATAGGGCGAGCGCCGAAGTTAGACACTACATCGGGCCGCTCCTTCATCAGTTCCCACTGCTGGCCGATTTTTCCAGATCCACAGCGGTTCTCGAAAATGTACCGCACTCCCTTGCCATCTCCAAACCTTGCGTACCATTCAGAAATCATCGACAGGATAGTGCTTACGGCAAACGTGAATCCGTCGGGCGCGACTTCGGATTTGAAACGGTCGGGAGCGCACCGCTCATAGGCATCCACTGGCACGCCAAAGGCATATCCTTGACGGATGCGGGTCTTGATGATTGAAGCGAGGCGAAAGAATACATGGCGCTTCTTCTCGCGGGACCATTCGCAGTAAGGCTTAACTCCATGTTCCGGCCTCGCCATGAAATCAGCCATATGAAAAACGTCGAAACCCTCCTCTGATCGGGCCTCATCCCAATTCCTGACGAACTCCCTCCACTGCAAGGCATTTGCGATGTAACAACTTGCGATAGCGACTGGCGATCCCGCATGAGTCCCGCTGTCATCCCAATAGGCTTCTAGATCGAACATTACCAGCCACCAATCAATGCCTGTTCTTTTCAGCATTTCGGAGACATGGGAAAAGGCGCAATAGGGCGGCCGTTGACTCTAGACGCACATCGGCGCAGAGCATAAACCGATCCCCGTCATCGATGGGGTTTTCTTTGGTGCTGCGATTGTTGTAGCGGAATACTGCTCGCCCAGGTAGCGGCATCCTCAGGCGACGGCTGCGGTGGGTATTAGGCGACGTCATAACAACTTCAGCCCACTGCCTTACCTGACTTCTGTCAAGTATATCCCTTCCCCAGGGGTCGACCCCCTCTCCTCCGGGCTCGCCCCCCTGCGACCCCCGCCCAGCACTCGGCTGCGCGGATCAAAGGACGAAACGCACAGAACACGCCGCCGCAACCCATCGCAGGCCGCCTCGAGCTCGCCCTGGCGAGCGGAATTTCGCCTCTTCCCCCCTTTCTCGAAAATTTGTCAAGAGGATGTGGAAAAATCCAAAGTAATGACCGCTGACTTAGAACGACTTACACGCCAACCAACCCGAAAAAAGTTGGCATCTTTTCCCCCCTCCATCTGATATTCTGAACTTAGAGTAGAAAAAGAAAAAAAGCCCGCCCTTGCGCGGGCTTTTCCTTTTTCTGCCGGGTAGTTGCGGACAGAGCCTGCCGGACCGGGAACCCGGCGCTTCGCGAAGGGTCTGCAGGGGTGCGGACCCTTCGCTTTTTTTCCCAACCGGAACCACAAGACAGAAGCAAAAAGGAGAAGAATCATGCAGGAAGAACAGATGCAGTCGAATTGCGAGGGCGAGCAGCCCAACTCCGGCGGAGCGGCCCCTGCCGAGCGTCGCTGCCGCTACACCAAAGCCAATGGCGAGCTCTGC
>DATJNE010000049.1:0-15098 GCA_035508305.1 Acidobacteriaceae bacterium
CAGAAGCGCGGCGCAAAGCGCTGCCCGGCGAGCCCATTGAGCGAGTACCGGTCCACGTGCATGTCGCGGTCTTCCAGCCGGGTCAGCATCCCGGCGTCGGTCAGCGCGTCCATCTGCTTCTTCTCCTCCGCCGCCGTCGCGCTCGGCGCCACTTCGTAAGGCCAGGCGTGTCCCTGGGGAAACAGGCAGTCGTTGTGATCCTGAAAATACGCGTTGATCGTCTTCATAAAGTTGTCCGGCGTCGGCTTGTTTTCCGAGTTGCAGCCGCCGGCCAGCGCCATCAGTGCAGCCAGCCCCGCTCCCGCCGCTATCCCCATCTTCCTGGTCGTGTTCATGGTCTCCTCGCTCGCTGCTGCGATGCATGGTAGAGGAAAAACGCGGCTTCTGCGCCAGGAATCTGCTCCCCCCACCCCGCCCCCGGGCTGCTCGCCGGCAAAAACGGAACCAAACCCGGTCCCCAGGCGTATCGTTGCTCAAAGGTCGTTCGAGGGACCTGCCCATGCGTCTGCACGTCTTACCCCAAGCGCTGATTCTCGGCACGCTGCTTGCCGCCATCGGCTGCCACGTTCAGGTCGACAAGGGAAAGAACGGCGAGGACAAGAACGTCCGCATCGATACCCCGCTCGGCGGCCTCCACGTCCGCAGCGACCAGACCACCGCCCTCGATCTCGGCCTGCCTGTCTACCCCGGCGCCCAGATCTCCCCCGACCACGAAGGCGACAAGTCCGCCGACGTCCACTTCGGCTTCGGCCAGTTCCAGCTGCGCATCCGCGTCGTCACCTATCAGACCAATGACGACCGCGACAAAGTCGTCGCCTTCTACAAAGGCGCCATGGGCCGCTTTGGCGATGTGCTCAGCTGCCAGGGCAATCACCCCGTCGGCTCCCCGACCATCACCGCCGAAGGCCTTACCTGCAGCGAAGATTCCAAAGTCCAGGTCCGGAGCGGCGCCTTCGACGACGACAGCTCCTTCTCTCTGCGCGCCGGCTCCAAACATCACCAGCACATCTTCGCCATCAAGAACGGCGGCCCCGGGACCCGGTTCTCTCTCGTCGAAATCCAGCTGCCCACAGGGCTCGAAGAAGGCTCCTCGAAGACCAGCGACTAACCTCCAGCCGCGCCAACCCGCTTTCCGCACACCCTCTGAAAACGCGCATTGCGCTCCCCGTCCGCGTGCGATAGGGTCGAAGTATGGAGTTGCTTTGCCATCGCTGCGGAAACGCTCTGCATGAAGGGCAAAGTTTCTGTCCTCACTGCGGCGCGGCCCAGCTGGTGGTGGACACCTCCGAGCCTGCCGGCCCCCAGCCGCCCACGCAGCGCCTCGGGATCGATCCCTCCCGCGTACAGTGGCGTCCGGCCATCACATCGGCACTCCTGATCGCGGTTCCGGTTGGGTTGCTCTCGGCGCTGGCCGGCATGAGTTCGCTTTTCGTCATTGCCGGCGGCTTTGGCGCGATCGCCCTCTACCGCAAGCGCACCGCAGGCATCACCGACGGCAGTGTCGGCTGGCGCGTGGGAGCCATCCTGGGCGCGGCTGCTGCCTCCATCGCCACCCTGGCCGACGGCCTCCGCCTCGTCATCGAACGCTACGCGCTGCACCACGGCGCAGAAATCGACACCCAGTTCGCCAGTGTCGCGCAGCAACTCGCCGATCAGGCTTTGAAAAGCAACAGCGAAGCCATGCAGCAGGCGCCGCAACTGGTGCACAGCTGGGCCATTTTCTGGCTTTCCTCTGACGGCCACGCCGCCATTCAGCTCCTCACCGCTGCCATGGTCTCCGCCGGCATGATCCTCTTCGCCGCCACCGGAGGCGCCATCGCCGGACGCATCCTGTCCGCACGCCCGCGCCCCCAGCGCACCCTCTAGCCGCGGGGCTTGAGATCCTCGCCTGTTCCGATCCCTGACTGGTTGTCAGATCCCCGCGTACCAGGCGTAGCCGGCCTCCGGCGACGCCGACCCCAGCCCTTTCCCGAATTTCTTCATCGAGTCGGTCGCCGTCAGGTGCGTGATGTACTTCACGCTCTTGTACCCCAGCTGCCGCGGCACCCGCATGCGCAGCGGCCCCCCGAATCCCACCGGCAGATCGCCGTCGTTCATCCCCCAGGTCAGGTACGTTTGAGGATGCAGCGCGTCCGCCATGTCGATGCTTTCCCACCACTCGCTCTGGATCGACCGGTACACGATGTACCGCACCTGAGGCTGGATCCCCGCCTCCTGCAGCACCAGATGCAGCGGCGTCCCGATCCATTCCGCGATGTACGACCATCCCTCTTCGCACATCACTTCTGTGATCTGGCTCCGCCTTCCCAGCGCCCGCACATCCGCGAGCGACAGCGCCAGCGGGTGATCGACCATCCCGTCCACCACCAGCCGCCAGTCCTCGAATCCGGCTGCCTGCATCTTCTTAAACGCATTCGACGGCGGCGCCACCTCATTCATGAAGGGCATCTTTGAAATCATGCCGCGCGGAAACTCCCGCGCCAGCGCGTGCTTTCCGATCAGCCGCTGGACCGCATACGTCAGCGTCTCGCCCGGTCCGTAAATTCCCCCGCTGTCCGGCGGAATCAAACCCCACCGCCGCGCAATCCGATCCGCGGCTCCCAGACCCGCCACGCCCGCCATCGTCACCGCACCGCCCGTGATCAGTTTCCGCCGCGAAATCGGACTCATTCCTTCTCCCTTCCCTGCGCTCCTCCCGCTCTCCCCGTGATCATCGCCTTTGTCCGGCTCCAGAAGCCGGCCAGCGCCACCATCGTCACATGCACCACCAGGAAAACCACCAGCAGGTCCGATACAAAGAAGTGCAGCGTCCGAGCCGATTGCCGCCCGCCCAGCACATCCACAAAAAACGGAAATGCCGCGTTGAAGTCCGGCGAGAGCGCCAGCCCCGTCCAGATCACCGCCGGAAACAGCACGAAGATCACGCTCAGATAGACGGTGCGCTGCACCACGTTATAACTTTGCGACCCATCGTCGCCGGTCCTCACTCCGCGCAGCGCACGCCAGTAGGCTGCCCAACTGCGCTCGCCCCGCGCCGGCCAGAGCTCTTTGCGGAAATGCCCCGTCCGGAATCCGGCGATTCCGTACACCAGGCCGGTCAGCACCAGCAGCCACGCGGCCTCAAAGTGCAGATACCGGCTCCACCCGTTCTCGTCGGGCAACACGTAGTTGTAGCCTGTCGGCACCGTGTCGCGCGATGACGGAACATGGAACGAGAACAATGGCTTCACGTTCACGTTGCCCGTCTCGCCCCAGTAGAACCGGGGGTGCGACAACACAATCAGATAACCCGTGATGGCCAGGGCGACAAACGCCACCGCCGTCAGCCAGTGCGTCACCCGCACCAGCGCCGTGTGCCGCGGAGCCGCCACCCGGGGTTGGGAAATCGCCGTCGCCATGCCGGGCAGCATAGCACAAAAAGCACACAACTCGCCCGCGGCCGACGGCTCCATCGTACGCTGTAAAACGTTTTACTGGAGTTAAGAGGCGGCCGGCCATCCGACGCTTCCGGCTTCTTCCTTCCAGCCGCCTGCGTTCACTCGCCGTAGTGCAGCAGGCTGAAGACGTCGTAGTCGCGGAACCGGTCGCGCCCCTTGAGAAAATCCAGCTCGATGGCGAACCCCAGCCCGGCGATCTCCCCGCCCAGTTGCCGCACCAGCTTGATCGTCGCCTCCATCGTGCCGCCGGTCGCCAGCAGATCGTCCACCAGCACCACGCGCTGTCCCGGCTCGATCGCGTCCATGTGGATCTCCAGCGTATCCTGCCCGTATTCGAGGTCGTAGGTCACTCGCGCCGTCGGCCCCGGCAGCTTCTTCGGCTTCCGCACCGGCACAAAGCCCGCGTTCAGCCGGTAGGCCAGAGCCGGCCCGAAGATGAACCCCCGCGCCTCGATCCCCAGCACCAGATCGATCTCCTTATCGATGTAGTACTGCGCCAGCGCGTCGATCAGTGTCGCAAACCCCTTCGGGTCTTTGAGCAGCGTCGTGATGTCGTAAAACAGAATCCCCGGCTTGGGAAAATCCGGAACCGTCCGGATCAGCGCCTTCAGCGGTTCGCAGTCAGTGGCACATGGGGTCATAACTCTCTACCAGGCTCCTTCAATCCGAAACGGGCCGAGGCCCTCGCCTTCCTTTGCGTCCAGTTCGTGTTCGATGACCGCATCCACACGGCTCCCCCGCGATCCTCTGCGCAGAGCCTGCTTCAGATCCTGGAGCGACTCCGCATCGCCCACGGCCACGACTTCCACGTGTCCGTCCTCGGTGTTGCGCACCCACCCGCTCAGTTCCAGTGCCGCGGCTTCGCGGTGCACAAACCACCGGAACCCCACCCCCTGCACGCGTCCTTTGACCAGGTAGTGACACACCATAAGGAAGGCAGGGCCAGTGTTTCAGAAGTCCTCGCGCCCGCGCAAGATAACCGCGAGCAGGCGCGCGGCGCGCTCCGCTCGTCCCATGCGCCGTCGGGACTTCGCTCTTCGCATCCCTCTGCTCCCCGGGCCCTTTGCTCTGAGCTCTGCCCGGCGCAACCTCGCGTCTTCATCCGGGTTCGATGAAGCGTGTTGGCGCGATGCGCCGTCCCGCGGGACGCGGAGTCCCACCTATAATCGAGAGTGTCTTCGGCAGAGTCGCTCTCTCCCCCGCGTGGAAAGCAGGCCGGTGGAACTCGGCCGACCCGGCGGTCTATGCAGCGCGCTGTCCGATTTTCGACGTTGTCCCCCCGGTCGCGCACAACGCGCGCCTGCGTCTTCTTCGTTGCCCTTCTCTGCCTTGCCGCCACACCGGCCCCCGCCTTTGCGGCGCCGTCTTCCGCCTTCGCCCACGCCGAGCGCCTTCGTGAAGCCCTCGAAGGCCGGCCCGAACAGCAGCGTACCCGCCTGCAGTACCAGCACGTGCTGGACGCCTATCGCGCCATCTACCATGGCGACCCCGCTTCGCCTAAAGCCGACGCCTCGATCGCCGCTGTTGCCGACCTGCTCGCCGAAGAAGGCCGCGTCTTCGAGGATCAGAAGGCCCTCCACGACGCCATCGGCCAGTACGAATTCCTTCGCCACCAGTATCCCGGCAGCCGCTTCCGCTTCAGCGCGCTCCTCACCGAAGGCGAAATCTGGCAGCGCGACCTCGACGACCTCGATCAGGCGAAGCACACTTACGAAAGATTCCTCCGCCTCTATCCGGAAAATGCGCTCGCGGTCGAAGCCCGAGCCGAGCTCCGGAACATCCACCGCGACGAAATCGCCGCCACCCGCTCGCGCCGCTCTCGCTCGCGCACCGCAATCGCCGGTGACTCGCAAGCGTCTGCCTTCGCGGCCGGCCGCGACGCATCGCCGGACACCACCGTCGCGCCGAACCATCCGGCCCAGTCCTTCTCATCGGCCCAATCCCCGGGTCCTCCCGTCGACGACGAGCCCGTCAGCGCCAACGATTATCGTCTGCTGAACGCCCCGCCGCCGCCCCGCCGCGGTCGCCTGCCCCTGATCACCGGCATCCGTCACTGGTCCACGCCCAGCTATACCCGCGTCGCCATCGACCTCCAGCAGGTTGTGCGCTACCAGGCCGCCCGCGTTTCCAGCCCCGACCGCATCTTCTTCGACTTCTACGGCACCCGCCTTTCGCCCGAGCTTTCCGGCCGCCCCGTCGAAGTCACCGACGACAGCTTCCTGACTCGTATCCGCGCGGCGCAAACCTCACCGGACACCACGCGCGTCGTTCTCGACGTGACCAGCCTCACCGACTACTCCGCCTTCTTCCTGCAAAATCCGCCGCGTCTCATCATCGATGTCCACGGAGCCCCGCCCGGCTCCGCGCAGCGCGAGATTGCCGCCGCGGCTCCGCCCCGTGTCACGCCTCCCGCTCCGGCTCCCTCCATCTCGGAGCGATCCCTCGCCGCTCCCCGCCCGGGCAACAATGCGGCGGCATCGCGTCCCGCCTCCTCCGACAACTCCGCGTCGGATTACGATGCCGACAGCGGCTCCGCGCTCGCCGACGTTCCGAAGCTCAGCAGTCAACCGAATCAGGTCCGCGCCACTCGCTATCCCACCACCGCTCCGGTCGTCGCCTTCAACCGGCCGGTGCCCGTGGCACCTGCCTCGCGCAATGTGAGCCGCACCCCGCCCTCGATTCGCCCTTCCGACGAAGTCCCGCCCGATAACGCCGGCTCGCCCGGCATTCCTGCGCCGGAGCCCGCGCCCGCCGCCCAGCACGTTCCCAACTCCATGGTTCGCGCCCTCGGCCTCAAGATCAACCGCATCGTCATCGATCCCGGCCACGGCGGCCACGACTCCGGCACCCTCGGCCCCGGCGGCCTCGAAGAAAAGGACGTCGTCCTCGACGTCGCTCTCCGCCTCGGGCGTCTCCTGCGCCAGCGGCTCGGCGCCGACGTCATCTACACGCGCAGCGACGACACCTTCATCCCGCTCGAGACGCGCACCGCCATCGCCAACCAGGCCCAGGCCGATCTCTTCATCTCCATTCACGCCAACTCCAGTCCCGATACCGCCGCGCGCGGCGTCGAAGTCTACTACCTCAGCTTCACTTCTTCCGCCGATGCCCTCGAAGTCGCCGCTCGCGAAAACGCAACCTCCGACGAGTCCATCCACCAGCTTTCCGACCTGGTGAAGAAGATCGCTCTCCAGGACAAGATCAGCGAGTCGCGCGCCTTTGCCGAAGATGTCGACCAGAGCCTCTACACCGGTCTCGACCAGGGCAACCCCGGGTTCCGGGATCGCGGCGTCAAAAAGGCGCCCTTTGTCGTCCTCATCGGCGCCAACATGCCCTCCATCCTTGCCGAGATTTCCTTCCTCACCAATCCCGAGGACGCGGCGGAAATCCGCCAGCCCCAATACCGCCAGCGCATCGCCGAAGCCCTCTACCGCGGCGTTGCCCGTTACGTCTCCAGCCTCAATGGTTTCCGCGTCGCCCAGGCCGGTTCCCATGCTGACGCCGACCAGTAGCAGAAACCTTCCTTCCCACCTCGGTGTCTGTCTCACTATTATCGGTAGAGGAGCATGCGCCGAATCCCGATTGTCACTTTTGTCCTCACCGCGCTGCTGATCCCGACGCTGGCCTTCGCCGCGCCATCGGCTCCGTCTGCTCCGCCGCTGCTGCCGCCGGCATTCGCTGCTTTCAGCCAAACCGCTCCGCCCGCCGCCGCAACTCCCGATCCCGCCGATGCTGCCGTCCTGCACGAGTTTGGCCTCGCGCAGTCCGCCTCTGCCGGCTACGCCTCGGCATCGCAGCACCTCACCGTACGCGTCTACCGCTTCGCCGATGCCACCGGAGCCTACGGTGCCTTCACCTTCTTTCGCCAGCCCGAGATGCACGCCGAGAACCTCGGCCATGAAGGCGCCGCCGCCGGCGATCGTTATCTTTTCTGGAACGGCACTACCGTCGTCGTCGCCACCTTCGCGCATCCGGCTGCCGGCGAAAAGACTGCGATCTCGTCCCTGGCGGCGATGATCCCCTCCGTCGGCGGCGCTGCCGGTGTTCCCCCCTCCCTGCCGCACTATCTGCCCGCTGCACAGCTCGAGGCGGGCAGCGTGAAGTACGCCATCGGCCCGGTCGCATATGCTCACATGGGTTCGCCGCTCCCCGTATCGGCCGTCGACTTCAGCCTCGATACCGAAGTCGTCACGGCGCACTATGGACCCGAGGGGACCCTGACGCTGCTCCTCTATCCCACTCCGCAAATCGCCGGCGCTCATCTCAAATCCATCGACGGGCTCGCGCCATCCGCCGGCGTCTTCACGAAGCGCGCCGGGCCTCTGGTCGCCGTCGTCAGCGGCAGCGCCTCGCCGCAACTCGCGCAGCGCCTGCTCGACGCAGTGCACTTCAACGACTACGTCACCATCAATCATCCCGAAGGCTATGTGCCCGAGACGGTGAAGCTCTATCGGTTGCTGATGGGCATCACCATGCTTGTTGTCATCCTCTTCAGCGCTGCGCTCATCCTCGGCCTCTTCTTCGGCGGAGGCCGCGCCGTCATTCGCGTTCTCCGCGGCAAGCCGATCTCCGCGGTTTCCGAAGAGGAATTCATCTCCCTCCACCTGAGCAACTGAGCGCAAAAACTGCCGGCACACCCGCGGGCGAGTACTCCGGTTCCGCCCGAGGCGGCACCTATTTACCAGAATCAAAAAGGGATGACGCGCAAACAGATCATCTCCGTGGCAAATAAAAAGCGAATCTTCCGCACCCAGCCCGATTTGCTAAGTTTCTATTATTCAGCCAGTTGCAACCGCGCCGGATTTAGCCTTGACACCCCCTTCAGCCGCCCATACTATTGCGCCAGAAAGTTCTGATGGCTTGCCTCCGTTGGAACTATTCTCCCTGAAGAGAAGGCTGCCCTGTTGCCGGGCGGCCTTTTCTCGTTATCGGCGCCCTTCTTTCGCGGAGTTTTCGTCCCCTCGTTTGCGCCCTGTTTTCCGCACGCTTTCGCTCATCTCGCCACTCCTTTTCCCGCCGCCCACATCGCTCGGTTTCTCGCGCTCTCGCGCTTTACGCTCCCTGCCGCGAACGATAAAATCGACTCCAGCAACGGCCCGGCGTGCCGATTCTTCCCGCAGGGCCCTTTCCAGGCCGACGTAGCTCAGTTGGTAGAGCAGCCGATTCGTAATCGGCAGGTCACCGGTTCAAGTCCGGTCGTCGGCTCCATCGCCGCACCCCTCCTGCTTCGCCTTTCGCCGTGCCAAAGCCGAAAAATTCACTTCCCGGCTGGTTATTCCGCACATCCTTTGCCGCGCAACTGACCTCTTAACTCAAAAGTTATCCCGGTGTTGTCCACGATCAGAACGGAGGAGAGTTGCGCTTGCGCAAATCGGCTGGAATTCTGATGGTCCTGCTGCTCTCTGCGACCGCACTCGCACAGAGTCCGGAGTCCGCCGTCGGCGGCAACTCCAGCATCTGGGCCGGCGGCGAAATCTCTTCGTTCAACCCGGACTACAGCTGCGGCAGCACTGCGCCCTTCGGATGCTCCAACCAGATCGTCGGACCCACCGCTTTCTTCGACTTCAATGTGGAACCCAAATGGGGTGCCGAGGGCGAAGCCCGGTGGCTTCACTGGAACGGCCCCAACGGCCAGATCGAATCCAACTACCTTGTCGGTGGCCGCTACCGGGTCGCTCGGTACTGGCGTTTCGATGGGTGGCTCAAATTTCTGGTCGGAGCCGGCCTCATTACCACTCCTGGCTTCCCCGCCGCCGGCAGCCTGAAAGGCAGCTACTTCGCCTACACTCCCGGTGGCACACTGGACTATCGGCTGACCCGCAACATCTCCGTTCGCGGCGACTACGAATTCCAGATCTGGCCCGCGTTCGCCGGCCCCCCCACCTACAACAGTTCCGGAATTCTGGTCGAGCACAACAACGGCCTCACGCCCAATGGCTTCAGCCTCGGCATAAGCTACCGGTTCCTCGGACAGTAACGACTCTCGCCACCATCGTTGCAGACTCAACCAGGACCTCCCTGCCGCCGCCTCGCGCCCTGTAGACTCGATACGCCAAAAAATTTTCATGCAGCGCCGCCCTCGTGCCGGCGCGCGTGCCGAGTGTGAGGACCTCCGTGAAATCTGCCCGTTTCGTCGTCCTTCTGTTCTCCTGTCTCCTGGCTTCCGTCTCCTTTCTTCGCGCCGACGTTCGCCTCCCGCACATCCTCAGCGATCACGCCGTCCTCCAGCGCGATCGTCCCATCCACATCTGGGGCTGGGCCACACCCGGCGCTCACCTCACGGCCGGATTCCACGCGCAAACCGTTCCTGCCGTCGCCGGCGAACTCGGCGAGTTCAGCCTCTGGCTCGCTCCCGAATCCGCCGGTGGCCCGTACACGCTTACCATCTCCGGCGATGGCCCCGACGTGACCGTCACCGACCTCCTGGTCGGCGATGTCTGGTTTGCCTCGGGCCAGTCCAACATGGAGATCCCCCTCAGGGGATTCCCTGGCAACGCCGTCATCAAGGATGCCGCGCAAGAAATCGCCGCCGCCAACAATCCGCAGCTCCGCCTCCTGCTCGTGCCCGAGAAAAGCTCCGACGATCCGCTGAACGACGAGCCAGCCACCTGGACGCTCTGCAGCCCGGAAACCGCCACCGACTTCTCCGCCGTCGCCTACTTCTTCGGCCGCGAGATCGCCGCGAAGGAAAATGTTCCCGTTGGCCTCATCGACTCCACCTGGGGCGGCACACCTGCCGATTCGTGGGTCTCCCTCGATACCCTTGGCACGCACCCCGATCTTCTCCCCGCCTTTGCTGCGCGCGCCCGCTTCGCTGACAGCCAAAGCGACCTTCAGGCGCAGATCGCTGCCGAGAAGCGCGCAACGGATGCCGCCCGCGCCGCCGGCCAGCCCTTACCCAAATTCGACTGGCATCCCAACGAAGTTTCCTGGCTGCCCGCCGGCCTCTACAACGGCATGATCGCGCCCTTCACGCCTCTCTCCATCCGCGGCTTCCTCTGGTACCAGGGCGAAACCAACTCCGCGCACGATCGCGCACCCTATTACCACGAGCTCTTTTCGTCTCTCATCCGTGACTGGCGCATGCACTTTGCTCAGAGCAACCTGCCCTTCCTCTTCGTGCAGATCTCCAGCTTCGATTCACCCGGCGAAGACTGGGGCCGCGTTCGCGACGCCCAGCGCCGCACCCTCCAGCTCGCCAACACCGCCATGGCCGTCACCCTGGACGTCGGCGAAGCCGACAACGTCCACCCACCCGACAAGCAGACCGTCGCTCACCGCCTCGCCCTCGCTGCTCGCCACATCGTTTACGGCGAAGATATCGCCTTTGCCTCGCCTCTCTTCCGCCAGGCCACCGCCGAAACCGAACCCAGCGGCAGCACCGCGCTCCGCGTCTGGTTCGATCACGCCCGGGGACTCACCTCTCGCGGCGATCCTATCGACGCCTTCGAAATCGCCGGCGCCGATCATCACTTCGTCCCCGCGCAGGCCCGCATCGACGGCGAGACCGTCATCGTCTCCGCCTCCGCCGTGCCGCATCCTGTTTATGTTCGTTATGGCTGGATGGGCGTGATGCCCCACAACCTCTACAACGCCGCCGGCCTGCCCGCTTCCACCTTCACCTCAGAAACCTTCCCTGCGGACTAAGCCCCCGCGGACCGAGCCATCGGCGCCGGCCACACCCATCACCTCGCGCCAGCTCCCGGCGTCGCCACCGGGTCCCGGAGCCAGTAATGCTCCGCCAGCTCTGAAAACGCCTCGATCTGCTCCCTCACCCACGCATCGCTCTCGCCCAGCTCGGCGGCCACCAGCCGCGCCGCCGGCTCGGCCATGCGCATCGCCGCCCGCGCATCCAGGAATAAGGCTCGCGTACGGCGCGCCAGCACATCTTCCACGCGCTGGGCCATCTCCTCGCGAACTGCCCACACAATTTGCGCTCCCGTCACCGACAGCGCGGCATCCAGCCGCTCGGCCAGTTCCGGTTTTTCCTCCGCCAGCGCACGAATTTTCGCGGCATCCGCTCCATACACCTGCAGGTCGCCGAACTTTTCCGCGTCCTCGCAATAGCCGTGAATCCGCAGCTCCCGCGTCACGCAGGGTTCCTCGCGCAGCCGTCCCAGCGTGATGGCGTTGTCCACGCAGTCCTCGGCCATGTGCCGGTAGGTGGTCCACTTGCCGCCCGTGATCGTCAGCAGGCCCGATTCGTCGACGTGAATCACATGATCCCGCGACAGCGCCGACGTCTTGCCGCCCGATCCACGCACCAGGGGGCGCAGTCCCGCAAAGACGCTCAGCACGTCCGCGCGCGACGGCGGCCGCGTCAGGTACCGTCCGGCCGTCTCGAGGATAAAATCGACCTCCGCCTCGAGCGCCTGCGGCTCCAGGCTCGGCGCATCCACCGGCGTGTCGGTGGTTCCCGCCACCGCGTACCCGTGCCACGGGATCACGAACAGCACACGCCCGTCGCTGGTGCGCGGCACCATCAGTGCGGAATCCCCCTTCAGAAAGCTGTGGTCGAACACCAGGTGAATTCCCTGGCTCGCGACCAGCAGCGGCTCCGCCTGCGCGTCGGCCATCCGCCGCACTTCGTCGGTGAATACGCCGGTGGCGTTCACCACCACCCGCGCTGCGATCCCGAATTCCTCGCCGCTCTGCGCGTCGCGCGCCGTCAGCCCGTTCACGTATCCCTCGCCATCCCGCACCAGGGCTGTCGCGGGGCAGTAATTGACCACCGTCGCCCCCTGCTCGGCCGCCGTGATCGCCAGATGGATCAGCAGCCGCGCGTCGTCGAACTGGCCGTCGTAGTAGACCACCCCGCCGCTCAGATCTTCGGGGTCCAGCGCCGGCAGGCTCTCCAGAGTCTCCTCTTTGCTCAGCAGCCGCGAAGGTCCGAAGCCGTACTTGCCCGCCAGCAGGTCGTACAGCTTCAGCCCGATCCCGTAGAACGGAGCCTCCCACCACGAATAGTTCGGCACTACGAAGGCCAGGTCGTGGACCAGATGCGGCGCGTTCTTCCGCAGCAGGCCGCGCTCTTTCAGAGCGCTCATCACCAACGCGACATTGCCCTGCTCGAGATAGCGCACACCGCCATGCACCAGCTTGGTCGACCGGCTGCTCGTGCCTTTGCCGAAATCGTGCGCTTCCACCAGAACCGTGCTCAGGCCGCGCGCTGCCGCATCCACGGCCACTCCCATGCCCGTCGCGCCGCCCCCGATCACCGCTACATCCCACGGCTCTCTGCGCTCCCGCAGGTTCCGCAGCATAATCTCCCGACGCATCGCCCGCTCCCCGGAAAATCGGAATTTCGCCCTTACGCGTTCCAGCCGCGCGACCGCTCCACCGCCCTGCGCCAGCGAGCCCGCCTGGCTTGCGCCTCGTCGCGGCTCATCTTCGGCTCAAAGCGCGTGTCGTGCTCGCGGCCCGCCTGCAGCTTCTCCGGGCTCTCCCAGAAACCCACCGCCAGGCCCGCCAGATACGCCGCTCCCAGCGCGGTTGTCTCGGTCACCTGCGGCCGCACCACCGGCACGCCCAGCACATCCGCCTGAAACTGCATCAGCAGATCGTTCACTGCCGCTCCGCCATCCACGCGCAGGCAATCGAGGGGCGCGCTCCCCTCGCTGTGCGCCGCTTCCAGCACGTCCGCCACCTGGAACGCGATGCTCTCCAGCGCCGCCCGCGCAATGTGCCCCGCCCGCGTCTCCCGCCGCAGCCCGATCAGCAATCCCCCCGCATGCGGATCCCAGTACGGTGCGCCCAGCCCCACAAACGCCGGCACAAACACCAGACCTCCCGCGTCCGCCTCGCCCGCTGCCAGCGCCTCCACCTCCGCCGACGACCCAATGAGCCGCAAGGTGTCGCGCAGCCACTGCACTACCGCGCCGCCGATAAAGATGCTCCCCTCCAGCGCGTACTCCAGACGCCGCTGCGCGCTCGCCGCCACCGTGGTGATCAGCCTGTGCTTCGACTGCACGAACTTCGTGCCGATATTCTGCAGCAGAAAACATCCCGTGCCGTAGGTGTTCTTCGCTTCTCCCGGATGCCAGCACATCTGCCCGAACAGCGCTGCCTGCTGATCGCCCGCGATGCCGCCGATCGAAATTCCCGCCAGGCCCAGCGTGGTCGATACCTCGGCGATCGGCTCGCTCGACCAAACCACCCGGGGCAGCAGGCTCGGCGGCACCCCGAACAGGCGCAGCAGCTCCTCATCCCACTGGCCCTCCGCCACGTTGTAGAGCAGCGTTCGCGAAGCGTTGGTCACGTCCGTCACGTGCTCCCGCCCGCTCGTCAGGTTCCAGATCAGCCAGCTGTCCACGGTCCCGAAGGCCAGCTCGCCGCGCGCCGCCCGCGCCCGCGCGCCTTCCACGTTATCCAGGATCCATGCCACCTTCGTTGCCGAAAAGTACGGATCCAGCAGCAACCCTGTCTTCGCCCGGATCGTCTCCTCCGCCCCCTCCTCGCGCAGCCGCGCGCACATCCGCGCCGTCCGCCGGTCCTGCCACACGATGGCGTTGCCGACAGGTTTTCCCGTCGCCCGATCCCACACGATCGTTGTCTCGCGCTGGTTGGTGATGCCGATCGCCGCCACATCGCGCGGCCGCGCCCCCGCTTTGCCGAGCGCCTCCACCGCGCACGCCAGCTGGCTGGTCAGGATCTCCATCGGATCGTGTTCCACCCAGCCGCCCTGCGGGTAAATCTGCGGGAATTCATGCTGCGCCACTCCCGCCACTTGTCCGCGTTGATCGAAAAGAATCGCCCGCGAGCTGGTCGTCCCCTGATCGAGGGCCAATACGTAGGTCATCGCCGGTCACCCGCAACAGAATAGCCGGTATCCTCGTCATCCTGAGCGAAGCGCCAACAGTCTGCCTTTCGTGGAGGGGGACCGGTCGCGCAGCGGACGAAGAAAATCTCAGGCGTGGTCGTCGTTGATCCGTTGGACCCTCACCCCAGCAGCCCTTTCACCGCCTCGGCCGCGCTCTGCAGCGCCGCATCCAGCTCGGTCGCATCCTTTCCGCCCGCCTCCGCCATGTCCGGACGCCCGCCGCCTGATCCGCCCACCCTCTTCGCAATTTCCCCGACAACCTTCCCCGCCTGCACCTTCCCCGTCAGATCCCTGGTCACCCCGACGATCAGCGCAACCTTGCCATCGTCCTGGGCGCCACCCAGCACCACTACGCCTGACCCCAGCTTGTTGCGCAGATTATCGACCAGCGTCCGCATCTGCCCGCGGTCGAGCCCATCGACCCTTTGCGCCAGGACCTTGATCCCGGCAACCTCCACCGCCTGGTCCGTCGCACTCGACACGCGCGACGCCGCCGACTTCATCCGCGCCTCATCGAGCTCCCGCCGCAGCTTCTTCAGCTCGTCGTCCTGCGCCGTCAATCGCGCCCGCAGCGCCTCCGCCGGGGCGACATCCGCTCCTCCCAGCTGGGCCGCAATCTGCGCCACCTGAAAATCCTTCCGAAACTCGTTCAGCGCGCCCAGCCCCGTCACCGCCTCGACCCTCCGCACGCCCGACGACACCGACCCCTCGCCCAGCAGCTTCACCACTCCAATCTCGCCCGTCGCCCCCGTATGCGTCCCGCCGCACAGTTCCGTCGAAAAGTCCCCGATCCGCACCACCCGCACCCGCTCGCCATACTTCTCTCCGAACAGCGCCATCGC
>DATJNE010000050.1:0-18033 GCA_035508305.1 Acidobacteriaceae bacterium
CCCGTCCCGATGCCGAACAGCAGTGCGAAGATGGGGCACACGTGCCCCACCTTCGTCCACGCCAGCCAGAACAGGGTCGCCGTGCAGAAAGTCTGCAGGCCATAGCACACCAAAATCACCTGCCGCCGGTCGAAGCGATCCGCCACATGCCCGGCCGGCAGCATGAACAGCAGCCCCGGCAGGAACAGGATCAGCCCCGTGTACCCGAGATCGATTGCACGGTGCGTGATTTCGTAGACCTGCCAGGCCACGGCCAGCGCCTGTGCCTCCGCGCCGATGATCACCAGGACGCGCGCCATCTGATAACGAAGAAAGTCGCGGGACAGGAATGCGGCTGCGGGTTGGGCCATGCCTCATCTCTTTATACCGGCGCTCCCTGCGGTGTGCCAGCACCACCACCCCGCGCCTCCCGTCCCTTCTCCAGCGCCATTTAAGCTGTTTGGTGGACTCTACGCCCCCCACTCCCGGACTCGCCGCCGCCAATCCGGCGCTGGAAACCCTTCCCGAGCATCCCCATCCCCATCTGGGCCTGCGCCCGGTCCGGCCCGTCGCTGCGGTTTGCATTTGTGGCATTTTCGCGTTCCTCAACCTTTATTCCACCCAGCCGCTGCTGCCCCTGTTCGCCCACCTGTTTCGGGCCAGCGAAGCCGCCGTTGGCCTTACGATCAGTGCCTCGACGCTCGGCGTTGCCCTGGCTGCACCGATTTGCGGCGCTCTCACGGAACGCCTCAGCCGCAGGCGCGTCATCGTTGTCTCCACAGTGCTGCTCGCCGTCCCCACCCTTCTGGCCGCCACCTCGCCCGGCCTCCACACGCTCATTTTCTGGCGATTCATCCAGGGACTTGCCCTCCCCGGCATCTTCGCCACCGTCATCACTTACGTCGGCGAGGAATGGCGCCGCGAAACCATCGCCCTCGTCATGAGCCTCTACGTCAGTTCCACCGCACTGGGAGGCTTTCTCGGCCGCTTCCTCTCCGGCCTCATCGCCGACACGCTCGGCTGGCGCTGGAGCTTCGTCGCCCTCGGCCTGCTCACTCTGCTCGGCGCATGCTTCATCGCCCGCTGGCTTCCTCATGGAAGTCAGCGCTCCCTGTCTCCACCCGCCGAGGCCGCACGCCCCGGCTTCCGCATGGCCCTCCGCCATTTCCGCAACACCCGCCTGCTCGCCACCTTCACCGTCGGCTTCGGGATGCTCTTCACCCTGGTGAGCACCTTCACCTACGTCACCTTCTATCTCGCCGATCCACCTTTCCGCCTCTCCACCTTTGGACTGAGCAACATCTTCGCCATCTATCTCGTCGGGCTGGCGGTCACCCCCCTCGGCGGCTACCTCATCACGCGCATCGGAATGCGCCGGGGGATCCTGCTGGCCATCACGCTGGGCGCAACAGGGGCTGCGATCACCCTCAGCCACTCGCTCTGGATCGTGATCCTTCCCGGCCTCGGTCTGGTCTGTTCCGGTGTCTTTATCGCGCAGTCCACCGCCGCCAGCTATCTGCGCGTGGCTGCGCCTCCCGGCGGACGCGTCTCCGCCGCCGGCCTCTACATCGCCTGCTATTACATTGGGGGAACTGTGGGCGGGGTCGTGCCCGGATGGGTATGGCGCATCGGCCACTGGCCCGCCTGCGTCGCGCTCACGGAAGCTGTGCTCCTGATCCTGCTCGTCGTCGCCCTCGCCGGCTGGCGCAACGTCGCGTGGTCTACCCACTAGCGCAGGGGCATCGGGTTCAAGGGACCGGCACGGGAATGCCTCACCGCCCCACGCAGGTGCCTACTCCCGCACCACCGCTTTCACCAGGTTCCGCGGCGCATCGACATTCACGCCCTTCTGCACCGCGATGAAGTAGGCCAGCATCTGCAGCGGCACCACCTCCAGCATCGGCAACAGGAATTCATCGACCGCAGGCACCGCCACGGAATACTGTGCGAGCGCCGCGGCCTCCTCGTCGCCCTCCACGTGCACGGCCAGGATCTCCGCGCCCTGCGCGTGCATATCGCGCATCAGGTGCACCGTCTTCTCATAGCGCAGCGTCGAGTCCGGATCGTTCCGGTCCCTCGTGGCCAGGACCACCAGCGGAGCCTCCGGGCTCACCAGCGCATTCGGCCCATGCTTCAGTTCCCCCGCCGGCATCCCTTCCGCCTGCACATACGCCGACTCCTTGAGCTTCAGCGCCCCCTCGCGCGCAATCGCGTAGTGGATCGCTCGCCCCAGATACAGGAACGTCCGGGCCTCTCGCAGCCCCTCGGCGATCGCCGCGACCCGCTTCTCCCAGACTTCAAGTGTTTCCTCAAGAAGATGGGGCAATCGTTCCAGCTGTTCGCAATGAGACGCCACCGTTTGCGCCGTCATCCGCCCGCCGATCCGCGCCAGAAACAGCGACAACAGATACAGCACGGTCAGCTGCGTCGTAAAGCTCTTGGTCGCCGGAACCGCAACCTCCCGCCCCGCCATCGTCGGCAGCGACGCATCCGCCTCCCGCGCCATCGTCGACTCCGCATCGTTGACGATCGCCACCGTCCGCAGCCCCCGCGCTTTCGCCTCGCGCAGTGACGCCAGCGTGTCCGCCGTCTCGCCGGACTGCGAAATGACCACCACCCCGGGATCGTGCAGCGTGTGCGTCGACCGGTACATGTACTCGCTCGAGTACTCCACGTCGACCGCGAGGCCCGCGTAGTCCTCCAGCATGATCTCCCCGGCCAGTCCCGCATGCCGGCTCGATCCGCTGGCGGCAATCACGACCCGCTGCCGACCCCGCAGTGCTTCGGCAACCGGCCCGAAGAGGTTCGTATCCAAGGTTCCGCCGGGAGCGTAGCGCGCCATCGTCGCCGCCAGCGCCTCCGGCTGCTCATAAATCTCCCGCAACATGGCGTGAGGAAACGTGCGTGTCGCCTGCATATCTCCATCGATCTTAGCGGAAGAGGCGCGGGCGCCGAAGCCGCACTCCTGCGGCCGAGCCAGAGCACTTTGCTGTTCAGATTCCGTTCAGGTGTGGCAAAGCCAGCAAGCACGCGGTTCCGCCGCGGGCATTGCCCCCGATCCCCCGCCCCACGCACTTTCTCAGCTCGCCTTCGCCTCAGGTTTCCAGCGCAGGATTGGTTTTCGCGCTGCGGTTGTCTCATCCAGCCGTGAGACCCGCGTCGAGTGCGGCGCTTCCAGCACCACCTGCGGGTTCTCTTCCACCTCGCGCGCGATCTGCCGCATCGCATCCACGAACAAATCCAGCTCCTCGCGCGACTCGCTCTCCGTCGGCTCGATCATCAGCGCCCCGGGCACGATCAGCGGAAACGACACCGTGTAAGGATGAAACCCGTAGTCGATCAGCCGCTTCGCTATATCGCCGGTCCGCACGCCGTTCCTCAGCTGCTTCCGGTCGCTGAATACCACCTCGTGCATCGACGGCGTGTTGTAGGGCAGCTCGTACAGATCCTCGAGCTTCTTCCGGATGTAGTTCGCGTTCAGCACGGCATCCTCGGTCGTTTGCCGCAAACCGTCCGGCCCATTTGCCAGAATGTACGCCAGCGCGCGCACGAACATCCCGAAGTTCCCATAGAACGCGCGCACGCGCCCCACGCTCTGCGGCCGGTCGTAGTTCAGGTGCAGCAGCCCGCCCCCATCTTCCTGGACGACGGGCGCCGGCAAAAACGGCTCCAGAATCTTCCTGCACGCCACCGGACCCGATCCCGGACCGCCGCCGCCATGCGGCGTCGAGAACGTCTTGTGCAGATTCAGGTGCATCACATCCACGCCGAAATCCCCCGGCCGCGTCTTCCCGCACAGCGCGTTCATATTCGCGCCGTCCATGTAGAGCAGCGCGCCTTTCGCGTGCAGAATATCCGCGATCCTGTGAATCTCGTTTTCGAAGACACCGATCGTCGAAGGATTCGTCAGCATCAGCGCCGCGGTGTCTTCGTTCACCGTCTGAGCCAGCGCCTCCACGTCGATCCCGCCGTTCGCGTTCGACTTGAAATTGACCACGTCGTATCCGCAGATCGCCGCGGTCGCCGGGTTCGTCCCGTGCGCCGAATCGGGGATGATCACCGTCTTCCGCGGGTTCCCCTTCGCCTCGTGATACGCGCGCGCCAGCAGAATTCCCGTGAACTCGCCGTGTGCGCCGGCCGCAGGCTGGAGCGTGATCGCATCCATCCCTGTGATCTCCAGCAGACACTTCTGCAGCAGGCGGAGAATCCCCAGCGATCCCTGCGACAGTTCCTCCGGTTGATACGGATGAGCCTCGGCGATCCCCTCCAGCCGCGACACGAATTCGTTCACCCGCGGGTTGTACTTCATGGTGCAGCTGCCCAGGGGATACATTCCCAGATCGATCGCGTAGTTCCACGTGGAAAGCCGCGTGAAATGGCGGATGATCTCGATCTCGCTCAACTCCGGAAGCTCCGCGCTCTGCGAACGACAACAAGACCCCAGCAGGGTGAAAGGATCGACCTCCGGCACATCGAGCGGCGCGAGCCGATACGCCTTCTTTCCCGGCGCCGACTTCTCGAAGCTCAGCCCCTCATTCTGCGTCAGGTGCGCGGTTACCTTGCGCGTCGTTCCGACAAATCTCTCGCCCGTCTGCGTCGTCATCTACCGCACCCCCACCGCCGCTGCCGCCTGCGCCACAACGTTCGCCGCCGTGTCGATCTGTTCCTTCGACGTCAGCTCCGTCGCGCACCACAGCGTCGCATTCCCCAGCTCCGGATACCACCGCTTCAGCGCCACGCCCCCGATGATCTTCTGCTCCAACAGTCGCGCGTTCAAAATTTCGGGAGTCTCCTCCGTCTGCAGGACAAATTCGTTGAAGCGCGGCGATCCCCCGAACAACAAGGTCCCCTGCGCGCCCAGCGTCCTTGCCGCATAATTCGCCTTCGCCAGGTTCTGCAGAGCGAGCTCCCGCATCCCTTCCTTTCCGTAAACCGTCATGAACACCGTGGCCATCAGCGCGACGAGCGCCTGGTTGGTGCAGATGTTCGACGTCGCCTTCTCGCGCCGGATGTGCTGCTCGCGCGTGGACAGCGTCAGGACAAAGCCACGCCGTCCCTGCTTGTCGGTCGTCTGACCCACGAGACGCCCCGGCATCTGCCGCATGTATTTCTCTTTCGCCGCGATGACTCCGCAGAACGGGCCGCCGAAGCCGGGAGCGACGCCGTAGGACTGGGCTTCCATGATGACGATGTCGGCCTCGACGGGCGGCTGCACCACGCCCAGCGACACGGCCTCGGCAATCGCAACCACCAGCAACGCGCCTTTTTTGTGGGCAATCTCCGCAATGGCCGGAATGTCCTCCACCACGCCAAAGAAATTCGGCGACTGCACCAGCACGCACGCCGTCTGGTCTGTTACCGCCGCGTCCAGCGCAGCCAGATCGACGCGTCCGTCCTGCGTGTATCCGACTTCCCGCGCTTTCTGCCCGCTCTCCTTCTCGCGATGCTGCGCGTAGGTGCGCATCACCTCGCGATACTCCGGATGAACCGTACGCGCCACCACCACGCCGTCTCGGCCGGTCACGCGCATGGCCATCATCGCCGCTTCGGGGCAGGCCGTCGAACCGTCGTACATCGACGCGTTCGCGATATCCATCCCCGTCAGCGCGCAGATCATCGTCTGGAACTCGAAGATGGCCTGCAGCGTTCCCTGCGTGATCTCCGCCTGGTAGGGCGTGTACGAAGTGAGAAACTCACCCCGCTGCACGATCGCGTCGATGATCACCGGCCGGTAGTGCCGGTACACCCCCGCGCCGAGAAAGCTGGCGTAACCGTTGGCATTCTGCGCCGCCGCAGCCTTGAAATGATCGACGATCTCGGACTCGCCCATCTGCCGCGGAATCTCCAGGTCCCGCCGCAGCCGATACTCCTCGGGAATAATCGCAAACAAATCGTCGATCGACGACGCGCCGATCTCGCGCAGCATCGCTGCGCGCTCGGCATCCGATTTAGGCAGGTATCGCATGAAAGGTCTTTACGGTAGAGGGGCCTTGCCCGGCCACGAGGGATTTTTCTGAATGCTGCGCGCTGACCACGGAACGCTGTGAATCAGTGTCCTGTTTCTTCCTGCACGTACTTCTCGTAATCCTCCGCGGTCAGCAAGCCCCCAACCTCTCCCGCGTCGCTCAGCTCGATCTTCATGATCCACGCCGCGTGCGCGTCCGCGTTGATCTTCTCCGGAGCCGTCGTCAGCTCCTCGTTGATCGCCGTTACCGTCCCCGTCGCCGGCGAATACAAGTCCGACACGGCCTTGACGCTCTCCACGCTGCCGAACACTTTGCCCTTCTCGACCTTATCGCCGACCTTCGGCAGCTCGACAAAAACAATATCGCCCAGGGAGTCCTGCGCATGGTCGGTGATCCCCACCGTGCCGGTCTTCCCGCTGACATCGATCCACTCGTGCTCGCGCGTGTACTTGTAATTCGCTGGATAGGCCATACGTTGCGATTCTCTCTCCCATTGTAACGGCTGCGTCTCGCAGCTCCGATCCCCCGTCGCGCACTGCAGAGCTGCGCGCTCTCCGCTTCCTCTGCGCTCCGGCGTCTACGCCTTCTTCGGCTTCTTATAGAACGGCAGCGGCACCACCTTCGCCTTGACCGGACCATTGCGGATCTCCACCGCCACCTCGGTCCCCACCTCGGCCAGACTGCGCGGCACATAGGCCAGGGCAATATTCTTCTTCAGGAAGGGCGCCGGCGATCCGCTCGTCACGTAGCCAATCTCCTGGCCGGCGAGATCGATCACGCGATATCCATCGCGCGCGATCCCTCGCTCCACCACCTCGAGCCCAACCAGCTTTTTTTCCGGACCGCCCGCAGCCTGGATCTTCTTCAGCGCCTCCGACCCGACAAAGTCGCCCTTCTCCAGCTTGCAGAAGCGATCCAGCCCCGCCTCCCAGACGTTCAGCGATTCGGAAATCTCGTGTCCGTAAAGAGACAGTGCCGCCTCCAACCGCAGTGTGTTCCGCGCCCCCAGCCCGCACGGCACCATCCCAAACTCGGCGCCCGCCGCGATCACCTCGTTCCAAACCCGCTCGCTCGTCGCCTCATCCGAGGGGATGTAAATCTCAAATCCGTCCTCGCCCGTGTATCCCGTTCGCGCGATCAGCGTATTCGGCAATCCGCAGACCGTGCCCCACGTGAACCAGTAGAACTTCACCCGGCTCAGGTCCTTGTCCGTCAGCTTCTGCAGGGTCTCCTGCGCCTTCGGTCCCTGGATCGCGAGCTGCGTGTAGTAGTCGCTGTAGTCGCTTACATGGCAGTCGAAGCCGCGCGCCTGCTGCCGCACCCAGTTGTAATCCTTCTCCCGCGTTCCGGCGTTGATCACGAACAGATAATCGTTGTCGCTGAATTTGTGGACGATCACGTCGTCCACAAACGTCCCCTCTGGGTACAGCATCGCGGAGTACTGGGCCTGACCCACCTGCAGCCGCGACGCATCGTTCATCGCGATGTGCTGCACCGCTTCGAGCGACCCCGGCCCGCGGAACTGAATGTCGCCCATGTGGCTCACGTCGAACAGCCCCACCCCCGTGCGCACCGCCAGGTGCTCGGCAATCAGCCCCGAGTACTCCACAGGCATATCCCACCCGCCAAAATCGACCATTTTGGCGCCCAAACGGCGATGCATCCCGTTCAGCGCTGTTTTACGCAGTGCGGCAGTTGCGGACACAGAACCTCGACAGCCTCAGGGATTTGACGCACGAAACTTTTACGTTACAACCCGCCCGAACAAGGGTCAATTGTGGAACCCCGAGCCCCGCACACGAATCATTGAATTGCCGGTTATCCCAACTAGGATTGAATCTGTGGACCTGCCGTTTCCCATCCTTCCCGCCGCGGCCGCCCTCGCCCTGCTCCTTATCCCGCTCTTCGCCTTCGGGTTCGCGGCCGATCGCTGCACGTGGGCCGCACAATCCCTGCCCCTCGCGCTGCGCCTGACCCTCCCCGCCGTCCTCGTTGTCCCCTACCTCATCGTCGCCCTCGGCTCAGGGATCCTCGCCGTGCGCTGGTTCCTCGTCTACCTCTGTATACCCATCGTCGTCGCCGCCATCGAGTTCCTCGCGGCTCGCGTCGACCCGAACCAGCGCGGCCATTTCCTCGACTTCCTCGTCCTCGTCCCCCTCGGCCTCGCCGTCGATCTCCGCTGGCTCGAGCCAGCCTGGCCGCACAAACTCGCCATCCTCGGCAAACTCACCCTCCTCGATGCCGGCCTCTACGGTTTCCTCGCCGTCCGCTGCCTCTCCGCCGTCGGTTACAACC
Source organism: Acidobacteriaceae bacterium (assembly GCA_035508305.1). GTDB lineage: Bacteria > Acidobacteriota > Terriglobia > Terriglobales > Acidobacteriaceae > Palsa-343. Next base: position 8,241 of record DATJNE010000050.1, read on the forward strand.
TCCGCTTCCGCGCGCGCGACTGGACCACCGGCCTCCGCGAACTTGCCCTCTACATGCCCATCGCCATCCCGCTGGGCCTCGCGCTCGGATTCCTCCACCTCCACCGCCGCGTTCACGATCCCTGGCTCGTCGTCCCTGCCTGGATCTTCAGCTTCGTCGGCGTCGCGCTCCCGGAGGAGATCTTCTTCCGCGGCTGGATGCAGAACCTGCTGGAGCGGCGTCTCGGCCGCAGCACGGCCCTCATCGTCACGGCAGCCGTCTTCGGTCTCTCCCACTTCAACAAGCGCACGGCCTTCTTCAACTGGCGCTACGTTCTTCTCGCCGCGATCGCCGGTATCTTCTACGGCCGTGCCTGGCGCCGCGATCATCGCATTGCCGCCTCGGCCATCACCCACGCGACCGTCGACACGCTCTGGGGCGCACTCCTCCGTTAGCCTGCTGTACACTGGCGTGCGGTTCAGGTTCCCCATCCAGCGTTCCTCTGAAAGGACTCACGGCCGTGTCCAGCAGAAAACTCAATGTAACCGTATCCATCGTCCTCAGCCTCATGGCCGCCGCCGCCTTCGCCCAGGATCCCACGCTGGCCGCAACCCCGCCCATGGGCTGGAACAGCTGGAATCACTTCGCCGGCCGTGTGAATGACGCCGACGTCCGCGCGGCCGCCGATGCCATCGTCTCCAGCGGTATGCGCGATGCCGGCTACATCTACGTCAACATCGACGACACCTGGGAGGGCGAGCGCGACGCGCAGGGCAACATTCAGACCAACGACAAGTTCCCCGACATGAAAGCCCTGGCCGACTACGTCCACTCCAAAGGCCTCAAGCTCGGCATCTATTCCGGACCCGGCCCCAAAACCTGCGCTGGATATCCCGCCAGCTACGGTCATGAGGAGCAGGACGCGAAAACCTACGCCGCCTGGGGTATCGACTATCTCAAGTACGACCTCTGCAGCTACCGCCAGATCATGCGCGAACAGGCGCCCAACGATCCCGCAAAGCAAATGCAACTCATGCACCAGGCCTACGAAAAGATGCATCAGGCCCTGCTCGCCACCGGCCGTCCCATCGTCTACAGCCTCTGCCAATACGGCTGGGATGACGTCTGGAAGTGGGGCCCGGAAGTCGGCGGCAACCTGTGGCGCACCACCGGCGACATCAACGACACCTACCAGCGGATGGCCGACATCGGCTTCGGCCAGCTCGGCCTCGCGCGATACGCCGGTCCCGGCCACTGGAACGATCCCGACATGCTTGAAGTCGGCAACAGCGGTATGACCGACGACGAATACAAGACCCACATGAGCCTGTGGGCCATCCTCGCCGCGCCGCTGCTCGCCGGCAACGACCTCAGCAAGATGACCCCGGATACCCTCTCCATCCTTCTCAACAAGGAAGTCATCGCCGTCGATCAGGACCGCCTCGGCAAGCAGGGCGACCGCGCCTTTGCCGTCGGCATGACCGAAATCTGGACCCGGCCGCTGAGCGGCGGAGCCCTTGCCGCCGGCCTGTTCAATCGCGACACCGACGAGCACGAAGTCACGCTGCGTCTTCGCGAAGTCGGCTTCTCCGACCACGCAAAGCTCCGCGATCTTTGGAAACATGAGGATGTCCACGCGACCAACGGAAGCTACACCGTCACCGTTCCTCCGCACGGCGTCGTGATGCTCCGCATCAGCCAGTAGCGGGGCTTCCCCATCGCGCAGAGCACCATCTCTGCGTTTCCGGGTCCTCCGTGCCCTTTGTAGTGCGGCGGTTCTCCCGCAGCGCCCGCTACAGGCCGCTCCTTGTCCGCGTAAAATAAGCCTTAGACGCACGTCATGACCACGACTCCCCTCGAAAATCCAGTTGCCCTCTCTTCTTCCCAGGTGCGCGAGCAGACGCTCGACGCTTTCCGCCGCTGGGGCTACCTCCAGGCCGATCTGGATCCGCTGGGCCAGTACCTCAGGCCGCTGCCTCTCCCCGAGCTCGCACTCGACAACGACTTCGCCGCCGGCGCCCGCCGCTTCTACTGTTCCACCATCGGCGCCGAGTTCATGCACATCCCCTCGCGCGAGGCCCGCGCCTGGATTGCCGAGCGCCTCGAATCCCCCGCTCCCCCGCCCAACCCGCAACGCATCCTCGACCTGCTCGCCCGCGCCGACGTCTTTGAGCAGGTCATCCAATCCCGCTATCTCGGGACCAAGCGGTTCTCCCTTGAAGGCGTTACCGCTCTCATCCCCTTCCTCGACGAGCTGCTCAACCGCGCCGCCGAGCTCGGCGCGCAGCGCGCCATCATGGGCATGAGCCATCGCGGCCGCCTCAGCGTGATGGTGAACATCTTCGGCAAATCCGCCGCCGACATCTTCGCGAAATTCGAGGACGTCGACCCCCGCAGCATCCTCGGCGGAGGCGACGTGAAGTACCACGTGGGAGCCACCGGCACCTTTGCCGCACGCAAGGGCGGCACGATCGCGCTGCACCTCGCTTCGAATCCCAGTCATCTCGAAGCCGTCGATCCGGTCGCGATGGGCCGCACCCGCGCGCGCCAGGACCGGATGGGCGCCGACGGCGCCGACCGCGTCCTGCCTGTCGTCATCCACGGCGATGCCGCCTTCGCGGGCCAGGGCATCTGGGCGGAAACGCTCAACCTCGCCGGCATCGACGGCTACTCGGTCGGCGGCGGCATCCACATCGTCGTCAACAACCTCATCGGCTTCACCGCCGAGCCCGACGAATCGAACTCCACGCGTTTCTCCACCGACCTGGCAAAGCGCCTTCCTGTCCCCATCTTCCACGTCAACGCCGAAGACCCTGCCGCGGTCGTGCGCGCCGCCGCTCTCGCCGTCGAGTATCGCTATCGGTTCCACACCGACGTGGTCATCGACCTCATCGGATACCGCCGCCACGGCCACAGCGAAGTCGACGACCCGACCGTCACCCAGCCTCTGCGCTACGCGAAGATCAAGGACCACCCGCCGCTCTACCAGCTCTACGCGCAGCGCGCGGGCCTCGATGCCACCGCGCTGGCGCAACAACTCCACGACGAGTTCGACGAGGCGCAGAAGAAAGCCAAAGCCGTCAGAACCAAGCCCCGGCTCGTCGACATGCCGGAGTACTGGAGCCCTTACAGCGGCGGCGCGTGGCGCCCTGAACTCGAAGTCGACACCGGCCTCGCCGCTGCCACCATGGGCGCCATCGCCGGCAAGCTCTCGGCCTGGCCGGACGGTTTTCACATCCACCCCAAGATCAAAAAGCTCCTTGAGCAGCGCGCTGCCATGGGCCAGGGCAAACAGCCCTTCGACTACGGCATGGCCGAAGCGGTTGCTTTCGGATCCCTCCTGCTCAACGGCACGCCGGTGCGCCTCAGCGGCCAGGACTCGCAGCGCGGCACCTTCAACCAGCGCCACTCCGTCCTCATCGACATCGAAAACGAGCAGCGCTGGGTCCCGCTCAACCACCTGGACCCCGGCCAGGCGCCCTTCAGCGTCTACAACTCCATCCTCTCCGAGGCCGGCGTCCTCGGCTTCGAGTACGGCTACAGCCGCGACTACCCCGAAGCCCTTGTCCTGTGGGAAGCGCAGTTCGGCGACTTCGCCAACGGCGCGCAGATCGTCATCGACCAGTTCATTGCCGCGGCCGAAGACAAGTGGGGACTGCTCAGCGGCCTCACCCTGCTGCTGCCGCACGGCTACGAAGGCCAGGGCCCCGAGCACTCGAGCGCCCGCATCGAGCGCTACCTGCAACTGGCCGCCCGCGACAACATCCAGGTCTGCCAGCCCTCCAGCGCCGCACAGTACTTCCACCTTCTCCGCCGCCAGGCGCTGCGCAAGTGGCGCAAGCCCCTCGTCGTCTTCACGCCCAAGAGCATGCTGCGCCACCCCGACGCGCTCTCGCCCCTGTCCGACTTCGCACGCCCGCGCTTTTTGCCGGTTGTGCCCGAGGGCGAGATCCAGAATGCCTCCCGCATCCTCATCGCCTCGGGCAAGATCGGCCACGAGCTGCGCGTCGAGCGCGCGAAGCGCCATGACACCGGCACTGCCATCCTCTTCCTCGACCAGTTCTATCCCTGGCCTGAAGCGGAGCTGAAGGCGGCCATTGCCGCGCATCCGGCTGCACGCGAGATCGTCTGGGTCCAGGAGGAGCCGGCCAACATGGGCGGCTTCGGGTTCGTGATGCCGCGTCTGCGCCGGATCGCGGACAATCGCCAGGTCCTCAGCGTCAAGCGCTCGGCCGCGGCCAGCCCCGCCACTGGATCGGCGAAGGCGCACGACCTCGAGCAGAAGACCCTGATCGACCTGGCTTTGAAGACCAGCCCGTAGCCGGTAGCCAGTCGCGGCTACTGTGGCGGTCGCGCACGGCTCACCATTCCCCCCTCTCTTCTACTGCCTGTCCAGTAAGATCACCCCGTGAATCCCCTCGACTGGCTCCTCGATTCCGACCCCGCCATCCGCTGGCAGGCCATGCGCGATCTGACTGACGCCTCCGCGGCCGATCTCGCCCGGGAACGCGCCCGTATCGCCCACGAAGGGATCGGCGCGGCCATCCTCGCCGCCCAGCAACCCGACGGCGCGTGGCGACGGCCGGAAGCTCCGGCCTGGCTGACGACTCTCTTCACCCTGCTTCTGCTGCGCGCCACCGGCGTCGATCCCGCCGATCCCGCCGTTCAGGCAGCCCTGGACCGGTCCGCCGCCAACCTGCGCTGGAGCAACCACAACAACCGCTGGGACCTGCGAGCGCCCGAGTTCGGCGGCAACCCATTCTTCGAGGGCGAGGTCGAACCGTGCATCAACGGCGGCGTGCTCGCCTTCGGGGCCTGCTTCGGCCACCCCAACGAGCAGCTGGCGCGGCGCCTGCTCGCCGAACAGCTCGACGACGGCGGCTGGAACTGCGAGGCACCGAAGAGCCAGGTCTCGTCGTTCCACACCACCCTCTGCGTGCTGGAGGGCCTGCTCGAATACGAGCGTGCCGCCGGCGCCGCTGCGGACGTTGCAGGGCGAATCGCAGGCGCCCGGCGACGCGCCGAAGAGTACCTGCTCACCCGCCGCCTCTTCCGCCGCCGCTCGACGGGCGAGGTGGTGCACCCGGAGTTCCTCACCTTCGCCTTCCCGCCGCGCTACCAGTACGACGTCCTGCGCGCGCTCGACTACTTCCGTGCGGCCGGCGCGCGGCCCGACCCGCGCACGGAGGAAGCTCTTCAGATCGTCGAAAGCCGGCGGCAACCGGATGGGCGATGGCTTCTCGACCGCACTCGCGACGAAGCGCTGGCCCTGTCGCTCGGCGAAACCGCCAGCGAAGCCAGCCGATGGAACACGCTGCGGGCTCTTCGCGTTCTGCGCTGGTCGGAGCAGGACCAGACGTAGCCGCCTCCGGAATCATGATCCCAGGGGGGGTCGAGGGGGCGCCGGCGACGTGGAATCAACGACTTCCGGAGGGGTCGATCCGCCTGATATTAACACAATAGTTAACAGGGTTGAGAGGGTGTGCCGGGACTCCGCGCGGGTGCAAAGCAAAAACGCGGAGATTCCAGGAATCCCCGCGTTCGGTATTTCCGGTATGTAATCCCGTTCCCTGCGCGGGACTGCCCGTCTACTGGATCATGCCGCCCATGCGATCCAGCTCTTCGCGGACGTGGTTGAGACCGTACATGCAGCGCTCGAACTCGTCGGAGAGACGCCCGAAGAGGGCGGCCTCGTCGCGGTACTCGAACAGATCGAACTGGGAAACGATGTAGTAACTTTCCTTGCCGGTGCGCACCATTTCAACGAAGCTGGATTCGCCGCTGTGCCTCCAGAGCTGGGTGGTTTCCGGATACATGCCGGTCGCGAAGAGGGCGTAGTCGCCGATGTGGCGGCGGACCTTGCGTTCCTCGTCGAAGGAGGAAGCCGGTCCGAAGACGGGATCCGAAGCCGCCACCATCTGGCGGACATCGCGGAGTTGCTTGCCTTCGGCGTCGCGCAGATACATATTCTCCGCCGCGGTGAAGTCCGTCAGCAGATCGCCGACGTAGGTGGTGAGCTCGGGATCGTCGATGCCGCTGTGACGGTGATAGCAGCCTGCAACCACTTGATGGAACAACTGGCGCAAGGGGTGGCGTTCGGAAATCATGGGGTCCCTCCACGCTTCTTCGCCCAGCGCCGGTTTGGAGAAAGGGTCTTCCTGTGCTTCTCCTGCTCCCACCCGGCTGAAGAAGCTCGTTGTTGTCTATGGATCGGCATTGTGACGCATTTGTTGCGCCATACAAGAGACAAAGGTGGTACCTGGGGCGAACTTTCTGGCAGTCACCGCTGCCTATTGCGAGCATAAAGAGAACCTTCGGTTTACTCCGAAGAGGTAAGCCGAGTTCGAGGGGTGTGCGGTCGACTCTGCGACCGGCCAGATCCGGTGGCACCGAAAAACCCACAGGAGATTCACAGGTCTTCCACCCGGAAATGCGTCATGACCCCGCCTCTTCCCAGCGGAACGCCAACCCGGGCTGGAGCCGCTGTACCGGCTCGGTTCTCGCCGGGCGGAAACGTGACGATGGGGCGGACCGCCAGAGATTTTCGCGGCCGATGGCGAGCCGGTCAGGAATCATCCTCGATTCACACTCCGCCCTGCCGGTTCGCCTATCCTGTAGCTCGGAGATCCCCCATGCCGAAACGCACCGCTCCGCCGAAGAAGGGCGCGAAGCACACGCACAAACCCGTCGCAGGACCGGTTCGCAAGACCGGACACCCGGCGCCGGCCGCCGCGGGCGATCCGGTTTTTGCGCAGCCGCAGCCCACGCCCGATCCCACCAGCTTCAAAGACCCCGTCACGGATCAGAGCGACAAGGAAGTCGCCTCCGTCGAGGCAGTGCCGGAGCCGGCCGACAATGCGGTTGAACCGGTGCTGACTCTGGCGCAGATCTACGGCAGCCAGGGTGCGGCCAAAACCGCCGCGATCACCGCTGCGGGCCAGATTGTGTTCCACAGCGTGGGGGACACGGGGAGCGTGATCGGACCCACCACGCAGAGCCTCGTGGCGGACAAGATGGTCTCCGATTTTTCCGAAGCCAGTTCAGCCGATGTGCCGTCGTTCTTCTTCCATCTGGGCGACGTGGTCTACTACTTCGGCGAAGCGACGTACTACTACGATCAGTTCTACGATCCTTATCGCGACTATCCTGCTCCGATCCTCGGGATACCCGGCAATCACGATGGGGTGGTCTGGGCCGGCGACCCGGAGACGACGCTCGAAGCCTATCTCCGCAACTTCTGTGCTGCGTCGTTCGCGCCCTCGCCGGATGCAGGCGGACTCGACCGCACGACGATGATCCAGCCGGGCGTTTACTTCACGTTCGAGGCGCCTTTCGTACGGATCCTCGGCCTCTACTCGAACGTGCTCGAGGATCCGGGCGTGATTTCCGACCAGAACGGAACCTACACGACGCTGGATCAGCGGCAGGTGGAGTTTCTGACCGCGGCGCTGAAGCGCGTTACCAGCGACAAGTTCACGGGCGCGGTGATCATCGCCGTCCACCATCCGCCGTTTACGGGCGGCAGCACGCACGGAGGCAGTCCCGACATGCTGGCCGACATCGACTCGGCCTGTACCGCCGCAGGCGTCTGGCCGCACGCCGTGCTCGCAGGGCATGCGCATAACTACCAGCGCTACACGCGCACGGTGAACGACTTTCAGATCCCGTATCTTGTGGCCGGATGCGGCGGCCACTCACCGCTGGAGGTCATGCGCGGCACCTATCGCACACCGTACCCGATCGACAGCACGTTGACACTGGAGAGCTACGACGGCACCGATTATGGGTATCTGCGCATCATCGTCAATGCGACGACGCTGACGATAGAATTTCACCCGCAGTCGGACGGCAGCACGACGAAGACTCCGGACGATGTGGTGACGGTGGACCTGGCGACGCACACCGTGAGCTGATCAGGGACCCACCGGGAGGGACCGCAGCTGCGCCGTCCCGATTTTCTTCCGCAAAACGCGAGAGGCAGCCCCGAAGGGCTGCCTGCGCGGCGGGACTTTCCGGGAACGCCGGGTTTAGCGAGCGCCAACGGGTTTCGGCGACTGCGCTTCCAGCTCGGTGAGCCGTTTGGAGAGAAGCTGTTCCAGCTGGACCAGGGCCTTGCTGAAGCCGTCGATACCTTCGCTCAGCTTGTCGTGCGCCATGCGATCGGCGGCGTGCATTTTGTCGAAGGTGGCCTTGTCGATGGTCATTTTTTCGATCGTCATGGTTGCGGCCTTCGCGGGATCCAGCTTGCGGGCGAGGGTACCCTCGGTTGCGTCCAGTTCCTCGATGAAATGGGGCGAGATGGTGAGGAGATCGCAGCCGGCGAGCTCTTTAATCTCGCCGGTATTGCGGAAGCTGGCGCCCATGACAACCGTCTTGTAGCCGAATTTCTTGAAGTAGTTGTAGATGCGCGTCACCGATTGCACACCGGGATCGTCGGCCCCGTGGTAATCCTTGCCCGTGTCTTTCTTGTACCAGTCGAGAATGCGCCCTACGAACGGGGAGATGAGCGTAACCCCCGCATCGGCCGCCGCAATCGCCTGGTGAACGCCGAACAGCAGCGTCAGGTTGCAGTGAATGCCCTCCTTCTCCAGCACCTCTGCCGCACGAATGCCCTCCCACGTCGACGCAATCTTGATGAGCACATGATCGTTCGTGATGCCAGCCTTGTGGTAGAGCCCGATAATCTCGCGGGCCTGCGCGATGGTCTTCACAGTGTCAAACGACAGGCGCGCGTCGACCTCGGTAGAAACGCGGCCGGGCACGATCTCAAGGATCTTTTTGCCGAAGGCGATCGCCAGCCGTTTGAACGCCAGGTTGGCGACGTCTTTGTCGGTTGCGCCTTCGCCCAGCTCGTTGCGCGCCTCCTTCAGCACGTCATCCACAATCGGCTGGTACTGCGGCATCTGCGCAGCGGCGGTAATCAGCGAGGGGTTGGTCGTCGCGTCCGTCGGCCTGAACTCCTCCATCGCTTCAATGTCGCCAGTATCGGCAACAACGGTGGTGAACTTGCGCAATTGTTCCAAAAGATTCTGCGCCATGATTCCTCCTTGGGGAAGGCACTGCGTATGTCAGTCCGCGCGCCGCGCGGGTTTCCCAGCCAGTTTACCTCTATCTAGGATGCGCCGTGTGAAAACCGGTTGCAAAGTGGGCTCGGCGCGGCACCCAGGAGCTATTTACTCGCTAAAATCGAGCCATCGCAATTCTTCTTAGACCAACGGCAGTTCGGGCTTCGGCGGCCTTCCGTTCCTCGGATAAATGAACCAGCCTACAAAGACACCGCCTATTAAACAGGAGCAGATGTCCCAGATAAAGTGGCCCGCAGTAGGCTGGATTAAACCGCCTTTGAGCCTCCAGTCCAAATAATCATTAGTGTCGCCCGTGACGATCATTGAGACGCCAAATGAGAGGATTCCGTCCAAGAGAATGCTCTGGCCGAGCCCCAGACTTACGCTCCTTCTCTTCCAAGGGTTAAAAGACAGCGAAACCCCAAACAACCTTGATATAAGAGGAACGAATAGAACCAACCAGATCATTCCAAGGGATATAGAAAACAAGACAATAAGAGTCTCTCGTACTAACATGCACTGGATTTTAGCACCGATTGATTCGTCCGAACTCACTCTTTCCAACTGAGGGGAACGGGCTGACGCCAGCACTAATCCGGCTCAACCGCATTCGCCAGCACCCCCAGCCCCGCCGCACTCACCTCGACCCGGTCGCCGGCCTTCAGCGGGCCTACACCGGCCGGAGTTCCGGTCAGCACCAGGTCTCCGGCTTCGAGCGTCATGGCCGCCGTGATCGCCCCCAGCACCTG